>SKIC01000298.1 GCA_007116685.1 Balneolales bacterium | reverse complement strand
TAATGGAGGTAGAAACTCGCAGTTTTTATCTGAATAGTGCACAATCAGAGTGGATTATAAACGGTAGATTGTTTCAGGGGAATCGTTTCGAGTACGAATTCCCGGAAGCAGGTACTTTTCCCTTCGTTTTATTGGTTCCAACTCGTGGTTTGCACGTTCCCGGCTATATTGTGCATGAAGGCGAAATCACCGTAAACGCGCTACCCGTTGTTGAATTAAATGACTTCCCAAGAGTAATTTCTCCCGGTGAAAATATCACCATAGACGCCTCAAACTCATTCGACCCGGAAGGTCGGCCACTACAGTATCAGTGGTTGGTAAATAGTTCGCTTCGAAGTAATGCCAATCGCTTTCGCTTTTCTTCAACGGTATCAGGTAAATATGAAATCAAGCTCGTTTTAGACGATACTCAGCCCAACGCTTTTTGTACACAAACTACAGAAATTATCGAAATCACTGTCAATACCCAGCCTTATGCTGAAATTAAGGCTCCACGAGTAATTGCGCCCGGTATTCCGAATAGTGTTTTTGTTCAAAACGATGCCGATGCTGATGGTGATGTTTTGGCATTCCGCTGGGAAGTTGCAGATCGTGACGACATACAAACCGGTCGAGAAGCAATCATTCAACACGACCGACCAGGAACGTATAGCGTGCAATTAACGGCTGATGATCAGACAGGAACCAATAATGCTACGTACTCTACCTCAGTTTCGTATAAGGTAAATGCTGCTCCGGTTCCTCGATTTCAGCTTGTGGATATCGAAGCCCCGGGAGAAACCATCAGGCTTGATGCCCGAAGATCCAGTGACCCGGATGGAGACGAATTAACTTATTTTTGGGAAATTTCTGATGGCAGAACATTTGAAGATTCGCTTCATGACATAACTTTCAGCCAACCCGGCGATTATGATATCACCCTGACCGTTAATGATGGAGAGAATGTCGAAAACTCCATACAAAAACTTACTCGCACTATTAGAATCAATGAAGCTCCGGTTCCAATTATTACCGCAACCGATCACACCAATACTCCCATTGTTCCATTTAGTGCTGAAGAAAGTTTTGATAAAGATCAGGAAATAGTCAGCTGGAATTGGGATTTTGGAGACGGAAACACAGCAAGCGGTGAAAAACTCACTCATATTTACCGAAGTCATGGGACTTATGAAGTAACACTTACTGTTGATGACGGCACAAATGTATCAAATAGCGTCCAATCCGTAATACAAACGGTGATTGTGAATAAAAACCCATCGGCAGAATTTACTGCACCTGACTTAGTTGCCACCGGCCAAACATTTACCGCTGACGGTAGTGGAAGTTTTGATGAAGACGGAGAAGTTACCTCATGGCGTTGGTTCATTAATGGCAGCGAGGTAGGTACAGAAGAACGTGTAAACCTGAGTCTTGATAAACCGGGTATATATTCTTTAGCCTTAAAAGTACGGGATGATACTCCTTTTGAGGATGCCTATGATGTTCGCACCAAAAATATTCGGGTGAATCATCCTCCTGTTCCCTTATGGTCTGCATCCCCCGGTATTACAGAACCCGACAGAGTTACTACTTTTGATGCCTCAGAAAGTTTTGATTACGATAACGAAGAATTGAATTTTCGTTGGGAGTTTTCGGATGGGCAAGAATTTGAAGGTGAAAGAATTCAACGCACATTTGATGAATCAGGCACGTATTTCTTCACTTTATATGCCGATGATGGAGAAGGACTCAGTAATTCCGTTAGCAGCACTGAAGGTGAAATCAGAGTTAATTTCTCCCCAATCATAGTAACCGAATCCCAAATCAGGACAAATAATAAGGAAGTTCTGCTTGATGCCTCCGAAAGTTATAATCCGGATGGTGAAGAATTGGCGTTTACCTGGGTTCTCCCCGATGGCTCTATCCGAAGAGATGCGTCTTTCATTTGGCAAGCTCCAAAGCCCGGTGTGCATGAAATCAGTTTGCAAATTGATGATCGGGAAGGATTAGGTAATTCTGTTTCCAGCCAAAGAATTATCATTATGATAAATCGTCCACCGGTACCCGTAACGGATTCAAAAATCCGATCCTGTACCGAGCAGCTTATCATTTTTTCTAGTGCCCAAAGTTTTGATCCGGACGGAGACGGTTTTACCACCGTTTGGGATTTTGGTGACGGAAATACCAGTAATGAGGCAAACCCTGTTCATTCTTATGACAAACCCGGACTATATTTAGCGCAACTCACCCTGGATGATGGCTTCTCTAACGAGCCCGTTATTCAGCAGATTCCCGTTTCTATTGAAGGCTCTCCCGTTGCTGTAATCAGCGAGCCGGAAATTACAGTCTGTGCCGCTACTCCCATAGAATTTGATGGAAGCTTAAGTACGGATCCAAACGGTTTGGTAGGCTCATTTAACTGGGATTTTGGCGATGGAAGTACAGCCGTTGGAGAACGCGCAACGCACTTATTTACCAGACCTGGCACCTACCGCGTATCATTGACCATTACGGGTTCGGGAACAGGTTTGTGCCCTAATGTGAGTCAAGCGATAGCTATCGTCAGAGTTGTGGAAGCTCCGAATGCACACTTTGAAATTCCTAGCGTAGTTAGTCCCGGCACAGAAATCACCCTTGATGCCAGCGAAACAACCTCTATTGATGAAATTACCAGCTATAGCTGGAGAGTCCTAAAAAATGACGAGGAATACGCTACTTTTAATTCCATGAAGGAAAGTTTTACACCTTCAGAGCCTGGAGATTATGAGGTAATTCTAAACATTATTACAGATAATGAGGCCGGTTGTAGCACCAGTAGCTTATCAAAACGTCTACACGTAAATAGAGCTCCGGAAATCAGCTGGAATCTACCTAAAGTATGGCCGCAAAATGTTCCGTTTCAATTATCTGCGGAAGGAAGTAAAGACGCTGACGGTTTCATAGAATCTTATAAATGGACTATGGATGGAGAAGAAATTGGTAATAGAATTACGGCGAACTTACCTGTCGAAGAATTTGGACAATTCTTAGTGGAGCTTTCTGTCACTGACAATTCCGGCGTTTCTAATAGTGTTGTAACCAAAACAGATACTATCACTTTTCAACCGTCACCTACTCCGGACTTTATTCTGCCTGATACTCTTTACCGGGGTGAATCTATAAGCTTTTCCAGCCTTACGAATAGTGATCCTGCTGAAAATCCGGTTACTTCAGTATGGTTCAAAAACGATGAATTACTTGAAGAAGCTGAATTCGTTGCATTTGATTCTCGCTACAAAATCACGCTCGTGCAAAATAACAACCTTGATTTAGTAAACTCTGAAGCAAAAACGGTTAAAACCTTACATGTTATTCAACCTCCTAGTTTAAAACCGATTTTACCATTCAAAATACTAACGACAGATGCAGTTTCTCACGGAGAAATGAGATTACCGGATGATGTAGTCATCTTGGATAATTCTGATAATGAAATCTCAACCTGGCAACCATCTCATGAAGGAGAAAATAGCATCCGGTTAGCCTGGGTTCCGAGAAACCAAATATTGGAGAAATACGAGTTCAATATCTCAGCTTTATCTCCTCTGGAAGTGGAATTCGATGAATTAACGATTCCAACGGTTTTCAATCCAATCAACAATAGAATTCAGGTTGAAGGACCCTCCGTAAATCGAGATGATTCTTTCTCAATTACTTATGAATGGCGAAGACCGGGCTCACGTGAAATCATTGGAACTGGCAAAGTCATTTCATTAGCTTTACAGTCAGGTTCAAACGAATTCGAACTGGTTATAACTGATGATTCTCGTATTCCGAATCGGGAACAAATTACCATTCCGGTTACTATCATTGCTGAATAGGTATTTATTTGTAACAAATCATCCTATTTGTTAGATGATTTACCATAACTTTGTGTTATTAGAAGGCTTTGAAAAACCAAGATTTTTGATTAAGATCGAGGCCAGAAGGATTTTAAAACCGCAGCATATCGACCATATGTGAGGATTTTAAAATCCTGATAACGAAGATGTTGGGCAAAAAGACGGTTTTACAAAACCTTCTATTAAAGTTTTCGATTATTATAGTCGGAGAATAGTATTAATTAACTTTTTGAGGATAAGCGTGAAAACGATCTTACTTGCAGAAGACAGACAAATTAATGTGATGCTAATGCAAGCCATGATAGCTGAAGTTTTACCAGACAGCGAATTGGTTGTGGCTGAGAATGGGAAAATTGCTGTCGAAAAATGGGAAACTCTTAATCCTGATATTATACTGATGGATATGAATATGCCTGAATTAAATGGCATCGAAGCAACAAAATTCATCAGAGAAAAAGAAAGTGGTTCTGATTCTCACACTCCTATTTTAGCCCTCACTGCTGCAACAGATTCAGATGAAGTTAATTCATACAAAGAAGCCGGCATGGATGATTTTATAGCAAAGCCGGTTCTTCTCGATGATTTAAATGAAAAACTAAAAACTTATTTATCAATTTAAACCTTACACATAGACGGTCTAATGAAATTAAAAAAGCCAGCAGACGTGAAAAAACCACGTATTCTGATTGCTGAGGATATTAAAAACAACATGATAATAACCACCACGATGCTTACTACATTGTACCCGGGTGCTGTATTGTCGGAAGCTTATAATGGTGAAGAAGCGGTATCATTATACAAAAGAATGAAACCAGACCTGATTTTGATGGATATCAGCATGCCTAAAAAAACAGGTATTGAGGCCATCGAAGAAATCAGAGAACATGAATCTGATTTTGTTAAGAAAACACCTATCCTGGCACTTACCGCTGAAACGGAGATAGAAGGTGTGATGCGCTATATAGAACTTGGCGTAAATGAAATCATCGCAAAACCTACTACTCTGGAGACTCTTAAAGACAAATTATCGAAATTTATCCCAAAAATTTGAGGTGTAAGTAAACACACATCAATGATTACTCCAGTAAAGAGCTCCGCTATTCGCTGCTACAGTGATACTAACACTATTTTCAGATTCAGAATATGAGGGTTCTGCACCAATCAATTGTATTAAGGTACCAAACTCTTCATCGAAAGTGATTTGTTGTTCAGTATCACTGTTGTTGAAAAGCACATAAACTTTCTCGTTTTCGTAAGAGCGGCTAAAACCCAATAATTGTCTGTCATCATCAATCAGGAAAAAGTCTAAGTCTCCTCGAGAAAGTGATCGAAATTCCCTTCTGATAGATATCAAAGATTGGTAATAGGAGAATATTTCCTCATTCATTGCAACAGTATCTCTCGGGCGTTCTTTACCCAAAGGATGCGAAACCTCATCTTCAAATTCCAAATCAGGCCACCATAAAGGCTTTCTCGTATCAGGATCATCTGCCGCCCACATACCGAGTTCCTCTCCCATCCAGATATGAGGCGCTCCTTTAAAGGTGAATTGAAAAAGTAATAATTGCTTCAAATCCTGATATGTTTTCTCATCCGGCTTATGGATTTTATAGTCTGGGTTTTGAGCCGGCAATGCCCGATATTTATACTGTGTTTTATTGAATAATGAGGTCAAATTTCTGGGCGTATCGTGAGTAGCGGCGGTATTCATCAAGCCCTGCCATGTTGTGGGATTGTATTGATGAACTGAGTCAATATATGCCACTACTTCTGATGGATACCGTATTGGAATCTCTGTGCCTGCAAACCACGACCGGGTAGGGACAAACCACCGATAGTTCATTGCTGCATCAAAGACATTGGCATCTAACCACGGGCTGGGGTCTAATAACACATCAGGCCAATCATCCCACCATAACTCGGCTACCATATAGGCTTCGGGATTTATACTGCGCACGAAGGCACGATAATCACGCCAGAAACCCATTGGGATCAATTCTGCTACATCGAGTCGAAAGCCGTCAACTCCTGCGCTTAAATCACCATTTCCGTGGGGATCCAGCCACCGGCGTGTCACGGCAAAAATATGTTCTTTTACCTCCGGATGTAAATCGCCGGGAACGGGCTGACCATGCACCCAATCACCGGCTCCGATTTTTTTAAATTCCGGCAGTTCCGGCACTCCTGCCCAGCCACTGTAAGAAAATGAAGTTCCGGCTTCAGGATCATCAAAAGATTCTATTTCATACCAATATCTAAAAGGTGAATCCAATTGGTTTTGGAGAACATCTTGCCATGCCCAAAACTCACTACCGGTGTGATTCCAGGAAAAATCCATGATTATTCTGATTTCTCGTTGACGGGCTTCTTGTATTAACTCAAGAAATAATTTATCAGCGGATGTCCAAACCCAAGTGTCAGGATTGGCAGGGTCTTCTGTAGCAATTAATGCTAAATCTCCATCCGGATCCGGACCGAAGTTTACATCAATGTGATGATAATAACTTGGATCATATTTGTGCATAGACGGTGAATTGTTCAGCGGATTAAAATAAATTGCTGTAATTCCTAAGTCAGACAGATAATCCAGTTTATCAATCACACCCTGTAAATCGCCACCATAACGGCGCATGTGTACGGTCTCATAGAATGGCTTTCCGGAATCTAATTCCCAATCCGCCAGAGCATACCAATCGCTGGTCCATACAGAAGGTTGCCAGGTAGACGGTTTATCGTGAGGCCACGATCCTTCGATAGTTCGTAAACTGGGTTGATTTGTTGGGTCGCCATCTCTAAAGCGCTCCACCATTATCTGATACCAAATGGCATCCTTAGCCCACTCAGGCATGTGGGCTAATTTTTCTTCAGAAACCTCCGGAACAGAATAGGAATCAGAAACAGATTTACACGATGCAAGAAATAAAATACTTATGCACAGTAAAAGTAATCGTATACGCATTATAAATATCCAAATACTACCTAATTATTTCTATTCATCAGGATAGCACTTTTTAAGGACATTTTCTGCGATTTACTACTTGATAAGCATCATTTTCCGTACATGCTGCTGCCCATCAGCAGTCATTCTAATCAAGTATACACCGCTGGCATATCTGGCCCCATTAAACTGCACATTATACGTACCAGGAGCCATCGTAGAATTCACAAGAACCTGAACTCTTCTACCGAGAATATCAAATACTTCAATTCGTACATCTGCTTCTCTGGCAACGTTATATGGTATAGTTGTTACAGGATTAAATGGATTTGGATAATTATGGAACAACTCAAACCTTTCTGGCGCATCGTAGAAAAATTCTAGCGGACCATATGTTTCAGTTCTACCATCGTAATCCATTTGAATAATTCTGTACACATAAACACCGGCTTGGTCTATATCTCTGTCTTCAAAGGAATATTCTGTTCTCCGTGAAGTAGTTCCTTGGCCCTCGATAAATGCAATTTCTGTCCAAGTGGTATCTGCCACACCCGATTCATAACCAAGGAAACTTCTCTCAAGGTAATAACCGTAGTTTTCATACTCCGTAGCCGTTACCCACTCGAGTAATGGAAATCCATCTCGGGACACCACATTAAAGTGTTCCATTTCAACAGGAAGTGCACTTTCGTCAGCAATTGTCCACTCAGAGAAACTATTCGTAGAAGCTGTTATGGTTCGCCCTGTAACATTTCCACCAAGACCAACCCATCCGCTACCACTATTTCGGAAAACGCCTGCGTTAACCGGATCAACACCATTGTCATCGGAAGAAAGCCAGGTTAGGGATACATTTCGTCCACCAGATGGTGCAGCACCAGATGATACATCCCAAACTTTTTGTACACTTTGGCTACCAAATACGGTTCGTGCTTGGTTTGTTCTTACTACAGTAACATTTCCAATATTATCCGGACCAGAGGCAATCGAAAATCCGATATTACCCATGTTGTTACTAGTAAAGCCAACATTTCTAGCTGACAAAGTAACCGTACCCAAGATATCTCTTCCAGGTGCCTCGTTTATGATTGTTGCTGTTTCAGTATCAAGGATAAGCTCTCTATTATTGGTTATCATTTGCCCGCGTGTCATAATGACATTACAATCAACAAACACATTTTGATTGATAGTTACATTAACTGCATTATCAACTTCAAGTCTACAGAAACGAGTTTCCGTACTGCCTCCAATAGTTTGAGCTTGTTCTGAACGCATTCTAATTCTTCCTAAAACCTCTTCTTGTGACCTTGTAATAGCATTACTATTTCCGGTATTATTGAAAAAATCACCTTCTACAGTAATAGTTCTGTTGTTAAGGTTCAAAGTACCTTCATCTAAACGAAGATCTGCAAGCACTCTAAGATTGGTAGCAGGTAGGCTTTTTTCACCGGAGCCCGTTAATCTTAGTTGATTATAGGTCGTAACTTCTGATGGTAGCGTAATATCCCCGGGGAAATCATAACGGATTGTGCCTCCATTGCTGCCTAAAAATTCACTGATATTACCCGCTGGAAATCGAATATCGTCACTTCGTATGATGATTTCGCCGGTTCCTGTTATGTTACTAAAGATATGACCTACCGTGTCTTCAAGGTCTAACACACCATTTATTTCTACGGATGCCGCAATTGCTTGATCTTGATCCATTGTTATTGTGTGCCCCTCTTGTATAATAACAGAATTACCAAGTGGTGCCCTTGGAGCAGGGGCTCCGGTAACCGGATCATTCACTACCCAGTTTACTTCGTCCGACCAATTACCGGAAGAAGTGCTAAAATATGGCACTAACTCTCCTAATTCATCTGCTTCCGCAGCTGTATACTCACCTCTGATAAAGGAAGCATCTTCAATGGTAATGGTATTATTACCGGTATCTACGCTCCCTTGTGGTATAGTTGAGCCTGAGAAACCTTCTTCGGGTGTCCATGCACCATCCACAAATCTACCGGGTACGTATAATGATTCATTTCCAATGACATCATCCTGATCATAGGTATAGGTATGAGTTGCGACCAAATTTTCAAATCCGGTTGAATTAACAATCCAATAATATCGAAGTCGATTATCTCCCTCACCGGAATACGATGGGTGCTCAATGTTAACCGTTTTTATAGTAATTGTACCAGGGCTGGTATTGTTGGCTATATCATAAGTTACGGGCCGGTATTTATTCTCGCTACCTATAGGAAAGGTAAACAATTCAGAACCAGAGTTAAATTCTCTGCGAACGCCCTCATCATTTAAAGCACCACTCAGTTGAATCATCCGGTTGTTTCCAAAAGTGCCTAATACATCAGTATCTGCTGATAGTGTGAGCAAGCGACTCCCCATGTTCATCACTCCATTAGACAAAGTTAGGTTACCGTTAATTCTCGTATTGGTATTTACTAAAACTCCTTCAACTGAATTAATATTTAGATTCCGGAAAACAGCTTCACCAGCCCCATTTATTTGCTGTAATGAACTACCATTTAACTGTATTTCACCATTACCGATATGGTTACCATTATTGGTGATATTTCGGCTTACAAAAACAGTTTGACCACCATCGTTTAGAGTACCACTCAATAATTGTAAGTCTCGGGCAACAGTTATATCGTGACCGGAGTTTATGTCTACAGATCCGGAAGATTTATCTATTACCAAGTCATGAAAATCCAAATTTCCAGAAGCATCTATTTCCTGAACACCAATACCATTAAATGTAAAGGTATTCGTACCATTATTTAGTGAACCTTGAATATCAAGGTCACCGGCAATGGTTACATTCAGGTTATTAGCATTAAAGGTTGTGCCACTATCCACAATCAAATCTTCATTCAAAACCAGTGGTCTGGTTCTCAGAACTGCTTCTCCAGCTGCAACCCTAAAGTTTTGAACGGCATTCTGAATGGTAACTTCTATTTCCTCACTAGCGGGTGTATCATCGTTTCCTATTTGAATCACACTACCTTCAAACAATTCAAATACTTCTGGCTCTAAAAATAAGGCTGCTATTGAAGAAGATGTAGCGTTATGCCCTCGAGTTATAGAAAACGTACCACCAGTAAAAGAAAATTCACTACCATTATTCAATACCTCTAAGACACCTCTGTTATTTTGTGGAGCAGTTTGAGTACCTACCGTAACGGTACCACCGGATTGTCTGTATTTCAATATTCCGGCATTTGACAGAAGTTGCCTTCTAACTTGTGAGCCCACAACCAATTGAGCATCGTCTTCAATTTCTAAAATAGCATTACCTGAACCCGAATATTCTATAAAGGTATTTTGACCGGCACCTTCAATTAGAAGTGCACTATCATTTGATAGTCTAACGAGGCCATCAAGTAATAGTCCGGTATCATTACCACTAATTCTTACTGTACCCTGATTTATATGTAGTGATGAAGATGAAGGTATTGAAAAACCAGGACCACCAGAACTTATAGTGATATCAATGCCGGAGTTGTTAAGAATTAGATCTCCACTTGTTAAAACCAAGGGTTTATCCGCAGTGGCGGGGCTTCCGTTAAGAGTAAAGTTCGTCTGAATATCTATCTCGGTGCCTTGCTCCTTATCAACAAAGATTCTGTTTAATATAGGATTATTACCACTTGTACGTATAAATTGTTGATTATTGCCACCTGTAAAAATCAAATCAATAACATCCTCTGTGGGGCTAGTAAAGAACGTAAGCCCTCCACCTCCGCCAGTATTTTGAATAATATTACCTTCTACAGTTAAAGTATGTGTATTTGCAGGTGCATTAGGGTTTCTTACACTAATTACGGCCCCTGTATTAATCATACTTAAATTACCACTTACAGAGATATTACGTGTAGCATCATTGGGAAACCTTATAGATGCACCGCCGCCACTGTTATTTCCATTCACATTGGACATAAATAACCTGAGGTCTCTTAAGACGGTAAAATCTCCGTTGGCGCCCGAACTCAGAATAAGATTTACATCACCTAATAGCTCAAAATTTCCACGAACAGTTATATCTGTACTTATCTCAAAATCTCGATTTTGAGATCCCCAACCATTACCTGAGATCAGCATATTGGGGACTTCAGCTGGGATATTATCATATACAAAGTTATTCTGAGTACTTTCATAAATTACATAAGATGAATCTTGCGCAACAAAATCACCTATGTCAATGGTAGAAAAGTCTGGGTCTACTTGATTACTACCCGTAGATCTGAGCCAAAAAGCCCCTTCTCCGGCAATGATATCTCCGCTTAGTGCACCATTTGGATTGACAACTACCGTTGGCCTAAATTGAAAATTTCTAAAATATCTACGGGCAGTAGGATTACCTGATTCATCAAGCATCTGAGAAAACTGAATTTCCGCAAATTGTACACTATTATTCACAGCTATACCATGTGGCATACCTCCTGTGGCACTAGGGTCATCATAAGGTACCCATCCAATAACTGCTATATCACCTGCTTGTGGAAATGAACCGGCTGCTGGTTGCCGGCTGTCATGCGGATCGTATGCGGGATTCAAATTTGTTGCAATAGACCAATGATTCCCATTGTTCCATGCTCTACCAGCACCATCGCCAATACCGCGCGTGTAATAAATGGTAACATCACCACCAAAGCGGGCTTCTACAGCAGCCGTATATGATGCTTCTTCAAGAGTAAAACTACCTGTACCTCCACCATCAAAGGTGATAATATTGTCTGAGATATCTACTCCCGTAGCAGGTAAATTTGCATCTATACTTCGTGTCGTTCCTACTACTTTACCCGCTACGTAATTGCTCTCATTTCCATCCACAGCACTTTGTGAATACGTGAATAGGTAACTAACACTAGGTAAATCATCAAACCCCTGATGTCGCACTCTCCAATAATATTGAAGAGCATCACCTGCTGCAGGACTCAGAGTAGCTAGCTCTCTATTCACTGGGTTAATACGTATAATACCGCTATCTGAATAATCAGTAAGTGTTACTGTGGCCGGCGTATATTCACTACCTACTCCTATAGGATATAAATGAGTAGTATTGCCTCCAAAATATTTTGCTACCCCACCATCAGAGTTATTACCTGCAGTACGAATCATTAGGTCTTCGCTAAATGGATCTGCCCATATCCAAATCTCTTGCTCAAAAAGTAGACTCAATTGACTGGTACCAATATCGAATATCCCCTCTCTCATGAGTAAACCATTCAAAATTGACATATTTCCACCTTGCAGACGTACACCCTCAGAATTAAAAATTTGCATAAAATTAATCTGAGCACCTTCCGGACTTGGTGGCACCGTAATTATTTGCTCATTACTACCTGTGAAGTGCACACGTCCTCTGGATACATCATCACGACCAATTCGGTCACCGATAATAACATCACCCGTTACGTCAATGGTGAAATCAAAATTATCTAATAAGCCACGTATATGACGTAACTCTCCATCAACTATCATCATGACCTCATTGGGTTGTGCCCATGTATCGGTAGATTCATCCCAAGCGTCAGAACGTGGACTCGCAAATACAACTTCCTGAGTGCTTGATGTCTTTTCTACTTCAAAGGTATTTAGTTCCAATACGTAGTCAGTACTTTCAACAAATAATTCTGAATTTTCAGAGCCAAAAAACCGTAACCCGCCACCATTACTGTTAATCTCAGCGCCATCCGACAAGAAAAAATTTCGACCTATTGATAGTTGATTTCCATTTAAATTTAAGTCGTTTCCATTATTATTTATGGTTACATCATTAATAACTTGTAAGTTATTATCCAGCCGTACATCTCGATTACCGTTTTCTATTACTAAATTATAAAAAGGTGCCGTTGAGTTGATTCTAAAAGGATCAGTACCCGCTTGTGGAATAACTTCTACCGTACCACCTGTAACATTCACATTATCAGGGGTACTTAAAATCTCGATTCCACCAGTGTTTGTTCCTTGTTGCACACGCAAAGTGCCGCCTTCCATACGGAAGATATTATTAGGCTGATTACTGCTAAATCTTGCTCGAGTTTCACTATTCTGTCCACTAGCATCAACGATTACTAAGCCACCAGTTTGAATATAGGAAGCAAAATTATCGCCTTCTCCAACTTGAGATTGCCGTAATTGTGAAACATGCACTGTCCCACCCTCGACAAAAATAGTAGAAGCATCTCGATAAATAATTCCGGCACTATTGTTTCCAAGAAAAACCCCTGAAATTATTCGAAATTCACCAATAATAGTTATACCACCATTACCAGCTGTTGATGCAGTTGAGGCAACTTCTGCACCATCAATAATTAGTCGGGCATTTTCAGGAATAAAAAAATCGTTACCACCCTCTGTTAGTGTTGGAATAACTATCTGATTACGGAGTTCAAGTGTACCATTACGGATCCAAAGGGCTTTTCTAACTTCAGGATTTTGAGGACTAAATTCTCCAGTTGTGGAACCATTAGCTTCATTTATCCTACCATAAAGCTGGAAATTGGTAGGATCATTTGAACGAGCGCTCACCTGAAACGTTGGGTCATTCCCTTTATTGATAATTAATCTATTAAAACGAGTAAGACCATTGGCAACCAATTCAGCATCATTTGTACTAATCATATTAACATCAAGTGTTCCTTGATTTGGATTACTTGTGTAATTGGGACTACCAGAATTAGTAAATCTAACATCTCCACCATTGTTCAATAAATCGCCACTTAAGAATAGTTGATGGCGACGGT
>SKIC01000214.1 GCA_007116685.1 Balneolales bacterium | reverse complement strand
TGAAGACATCATATATGTGAATACAGTACTTCCCTTTGGTGCCGGTTTCCTTGGCGAAATAAAAGGGTGTCGGGTTATTTACCATATCCATGAAACCACTATGAAACCTGCTATCCTCAAAAAATTCCTGTTTGGTATTGCCAAAAGTACTGCCTCTGATGTCGTTTTTGTGTCGAAATACCTTGCAAAACAGGAACCATTCAGGAATTGCGAGCAACATATTCTCTATAATGCGATTCCGGAGGCATTCTACCAAAAAGCGCTCAGCACGCCTCGTGACAAAACAATGCCTCAAAATGTACTGATGGTTTGTTCGCTAAAGACATACAAAGGAGTTTTTGAATTTGTAAATCTTGCAAAAAAAATGAAAGTCTACCGTTTCAGACTTGTTCTGAATGCTTCTTTGCAAGACATAGAACAGTTTTTTAAAGAGGTTAAACTACCTGAAAATCTCGAAATTTTCCCAACTCAGCGCAATGTAATTCCGCATTATGCTTGGGCAGATCTTATCCTGAACCTATCACATCCTGATGGCTGGGTAGAAACATTTGGCCTGACTATTATAGAAGGTATGGCTTTTGGGATGCCTGCAATAGTGCCTCCGGTTGGCGGGATTACTGAAGTAGTTGATGATGGACATAACGGTTTTCACGTGAACCCGCATGAAATAGATACATTAGAAAAAGTCATCCAGCAATTATTCCTAAATGCGAAAGAGTATCGTCGATTTAGTGAAAATGCCGTAGCCAAACTGACGCAATTCCGGGAAGACAAATTTATTCAGAAAAGCCTGAGAATACTGCAAGCCGTATAAACCGCTTTAGATGGTTTTATTTGGCGGAGAAAAAAGATTTTGAGCCAGCTTTTACCCGGCAAGAGATAATTCCAAAATTTAAAACATCGATTCCATTTCTTGGAAGGATTCAAGAAACCCTTAATCATAAGTTACTGATATTTAATAACTTTATTTTTTTGGCATCATGGTTGTCATAACAGAATCAAATCTCAAAATAATTCTAATCATTTTCTGTTATGAAAAAAAAATCTGTGGCTATTATTGGCACTGTCGGTGTACCAGCTAACTATGGCGGTTTTGAAACGCTTGCAGAACACTTAATTACGCATTTGGGCAATAAGTACGATATGCATGTGTATTGCTCAGGAAAAAAATACAAAAAGCAAGAGCGACGAGATACATACAAGAATGCGAAACTTCACTATATACCGCTCGAAGCCAACGGAGTACAGAGTATCCCCTACGATACATGGTCTATACTTCATGCACTTTTCTTTGCCGATGTTTTACTCATTTTAGGTGTCTCCGGAGCTTGGTTGCTGCCCTTCGTAAAACTCTTTACCAAGAAAAAAATCATCATCTCCATAGATGGTATTGAGTGGAAACGAAATAAATGGAATATGCTTGCCAAGTGGTATTTGTTTTGGGCTGAGGGCTTAGCTGTTAAATATTCACATATAGATATCTCAGACAACGAAGCCATACAAGACTACACGGCACAGCGCTACGGAACACTAAGCAGAATTATCGAGTATGGCGCTGATCATACAATACCCAAAAATGATGCGATATCTTCAGCAGAGTACCCGTTTATGGCACATCCTTACGCCTTTAAAGTATGCCGGATTGAACCAGAAAATAACGTACATGTAGTACTTAAAGCTTTTTCAGAAATGCCGGAATACCGTTTGGTTATGGTAGGAAACTGGAACAACAGTGAGTACGGCTTAAACTTAAAAGAAACCTACAAAGATTTTGCTAATATCACGATTCTCGATCCTATATACGATCAGCAAAGACTCGACCTTATACGTTCTAATGCGGTTTTATATATACACGGACACTCAGCGGGAGGTACAAACCCTTCTCTGGTTGAAGCCATGTACCTTGGACTTCCCATCATTACATACGGTGTATCATACAATAAAGTAACTACGGAAAACAAGGCCCTGTACTTCACTTCAGAAGACGACTTAAAGCAAATCATTCAGTCACTCAAACTTGCTGATATTCAAAAACTGGGAGTTGTGATGGGCGAAATTGCAAAACGCCGCTACACCTGGAAGCTTATCGCTGACAAGTATGAAGGGCTGGTACAAGAAGCTCTCCAATCTTCCAAAAAGCCTTCTATCGCTTCTACCACCGAAGAGGTTCCCTATGAAACACTACTTGAACTGGGTTTATCTCATATCAAATTCAATGATGGTTTTTACTCACAACGCTAATTAAAATTCGCCATGTCATTACTTACTATTCTTTTAATACCTGTTATCTCTCTGATAATTGTACTGGCCATCATGCCTTTACTCAGAATTATAGCCCTAAAGGTACATTTGGTTGATAAGCCCAACGCCCGAAAAGCTCATAAAGGCCAGGTTCCGTTAATTGGTGGATTAGCCATTTTCTTTGCAACATTTGCAAGCGTTCTTGTGGCAGCGCCTTCATGGCAATCTATACACACTATCTCGTTTATGCTAATTGCAGCTGGTATTCTGCTGCTTATTGGTGTAATCGACGACAAAGCCGACCTTCGCGCATCTCTAAAACTTACCATTCAGATTGCATTAGCCTATTTTGCTTTCATAAATGGTTTCCGTATCGAGACTTTTTATGGAATCTTTGGCATCTATGAAATTCCCATTTTTGCGCAATACGTAATAACAGTTTTTGTTATTACCGGGGTTGTAAATGCATTCAATCTTATGGACGGTATCGATGGGTTAGCCGCAGGCCTTGCATTTATTGCATTCGCTCTTTTTGGTTGGATGGCATTTCTCACCGGCCAATACATGCTATTGTCTTTATTTCTGTCTTTAATTGGAGCGTTGATTGGGTTTATGAGATTCAATTTTAGCACGAAAGTCAAAGTATTTATGGGAGATGCCGGTTCTCTATTTATAGGTTTGATTATGGTACTTTCAGCTATTTCACTTTTGCAGGCGGCACAGGGTACTTCTGATATCCAGCTTGTATTATCTGTAGTAGTTGGAGTTTTAGCGTTACCCGTTTTTGATTCTTTGCGAGTATACCGACGCAGAGCAAAAAATGGCTACAGCCCGTTTCGTGCCGACCGTACGCACTTTCATCATCTCGTTTTGCAACTTGGTATAAAACAGCGTTCCGCCACACTACTTATTATTACCATTTCAGGATTACTGATAGCACTCAGCATAGCCATAGGTACCATTACAAGTCTTACGTTGGTTATCATCTCTTTAATTTTGGCTTTTATTGGCATCTCGTGGATGCTGAGTCTCAACAGCAGGGTATTATATTGGAAGGAGAAAGTGCTAAAAATGGAAAAATCATAACCAGATGGTTTATCAACTATATCCCTTACCGAAAGGATGTATGGCATATCTCAAAAAGTCTCGCTTCCATTTTTTGAACAAAATTTAATTTTTGGAAATGAATAAATAACATCTAGATTTTACGCAAGATTAAAAGTCTCAGAATATTCATAAACAAAAAGCATCAAGCTAAACTTTCGATATATGCCATATAAAATATTTATTGTAGAGGACGACCCATGGTATGGCCAATTACTATCGTATCACCTATCCCTAAATCCAGACTATGAAGTAGTTTTATTTCAAAAAGGCAGGGAAATGTTATCCCAAATGCATAAAATACCAGATCTTATTTGTATGGATTTTGGATTGCCTGATATCAAGGGAGAGACACTTTTGAAAGAAATTCAATCGCGGAATAATAGTATCCCTATCATAGTAATAAGTGGTCAAGAGGAGATTTCTGTTGCGGTTAGTCTACTAAAAGCC
>SKIC01000264.1 GCA_007116685.1 Balneolales bacterium | reverse complement strand
TTATTGCAGAAAACAACTGCTTGTTGATTTGCTTTCCAAATTTCTCAAAACGCACATCGCTGATCCTCCCATAATCATCTTCTCTCACGACCACCGCATACGTTCTGAGCCTTTTGATTTTTTCGGTATTCAAACTAGCCATCAAGGTAAATTGAAAATCCTGCATAGCCGGTTGCGTTTCATCCCAACCCCCTATCCTCTCTATCAGACTTTTTTTGAATAAGATTGCGGAAGGATGAGTCAGCCAAGAAGAAATTACTCCGGCAAGAGCATTCTCCTCGGGAAAAGCCTGACTCGTTCTGATAATTTGATCATTTTTTTTGATTTGATATCCGCCATAAACGATTTCTAGTTGCGGGTTTTCTGAAATTGTATTTATTGCTTGATGAATAAATTCCGGTATCAGCTCATCGTCACTATCCAAAAAAAGTACCCAATCAGAATTGGCTGCTTTCCAGCCTGTGTTTCTAGCGGCGGGGGCTCCCTGGTTTTCCTGCTTTAGAAGTACAATGCTATCAGACTTAGATGCTGATTTTTTATAATGCTTTAGGACATCCGTAGTTGCATCTGTGGAGCCATCATCAACAACGATGATTTCTACCGGAAGGTTTGAGACTTCTGCAGACCTTACAGCCCTAAGCACCGTTTTTTCGCGATTATAGGCAGGAATAACGATGCTGAGTACAGGCTTGTCCATTTTAGAACGGCAACTGACTATTCACAGATTGAATGTATTTCTTCACCTTAGAACCCGAGTTCAAATTAAATCGCAGTATATACCACAAAGCCGCAAATCCGTCTTTCATGGTAATTTTTTTACCTTCTTCGTAGGTTCGACCGTAATAAGAAATAGGCGTTTCGAAAACCCGGGCTTTGGTCTTACTTACATTGGCTGTAACCTCTATCTCAAATCCAAAACCAGAACTTTTAATAGGCATATCTTTGATGATGAAACTGCGAAATGCCTTATAGCAGGTCTCAACATCAGTCATATTTTTGTTCGTAAATAGATTACTAAAGAAAGTCAGCGATTTATTGGCGAGATAATGATAGAAATAAAGCACCCGACTGGCTTTTCTGGTCATGAATCTACTACCGTAGACCACATCTGCTTTATTCTCCCAAATAGGTTCCATCAGATAGATAATTTCATCAGGGTCATATTCGAGGTCGGCATCCTGAACAATCATGATTTCGCCTTCAATAGACTGAAACCCGGTTCGTAAAGCAGCGGTTTTACCAGCATTTTTTTCGTGCCGTAAATACAGGATTCTCTCATCTTTGAAGTTTTGCACAACTTCGCCGGTTTTATCAGCGGAGGCATCATCCACCACAATGATTTGTTGCACATATTCTAAAGCACACAACTTCTCAAGAACAACTGCAATAGTTTTTTCCTCGTTATAGGCCGGTATAACTATGGTTACGTTTTTAGGGTTTTCTGAACTCACTATTTAAAATGTTACTCCACGTTTTTTTGAGAATATAAGAAGACTTTGCTACCAATTAGAGAAGGAATTTTGGTGTGGATAAATTTCTCGAGAAAGTCGCTATTCAATAGATTTTGAAAAACTTTACTTATTCAGGTAGCGCAGGTGCATCGTTTGGTGGTAAAGCCTGTTGATCATCACGTTCTTCAACCAAAACCCAGGGCTCTAATTCTTTTTCGCCAATATCAGCAATAAATCTGGACGGGTTCGAAAAATACTCCCCATAGGTGTTATTCTGAAGTACAGGATAAGATATGTACAAATTATCCGCTGCTCGGGTGCATGCCACGTACATGAGGCGTAATTCTTCATCGAGGGAATCCGCATCATCAATGCTGTATCCCGAAGGCAAAATTCCATCGAGACATTGAATCAAAAACACCTGACTCCATTCTAATCCTTTGGCGGAGTGAATAGTACTGAGCACTAAGGGCGCTTCATCCTCTACGGTACTTTCAAAATCTACCGCGCTTTGTTCTATTGGGTCCAGGGACAGATCATTCAAAATCTGATCTAAATCAGTGAAATTTTGCGCTAATCCTACAAAAGTTTCCAAATCTTTAACCCGCTTGGGATGATCATCAAAACGTTTTTCACAGAATGAACGGTAATAATTCACCACATGCTCCACAATCTCTGAGGTAGTAAAATCTTTGTGCTTTAAATCAGTCAGCAGCATACTCAAGCTATCGAGTTGTTTTTTGTATTTACCGCTTACTCTTTGCATACCATCCATAGCATAGGGATTTTGCGCCGAAGTCAACCAGGCAACCAAGTCCGCTGCCGTTTTAGGACCAATTCCTTCAAGTAAGGTAAGCACCCGATTCCAGGAGATAGCATCAGCAGGATTCACCAGCACTTTTAAATGTGCAAGTACATCTTTTATATGTGCGGCCTCCGCGAATTTCACACCGCCGTATTTGATAAATGGAATTTTCTTACGATTCAGTTCGAGTTCTAATTCGAAAGAATCCCGCCCATTACGGAATAATACCGCCATTTCTCGCAATTCTTTTCCTTGCTCACGCATGGTCAAAATCATTTGTGAGATAAAACGCGATTGGTCTCTTTCGTCCGGAGCTTTGATTAAGGCCGGCAAATCGCCTTCTTCCCGATTGGTAAACAATCGCTTATCGTATTTATCTTTGGCTTGTTCTAAAAGGCGGTTTGCCAAATCCAGAATCCGTTGGGTAGAACGGTAGTTCTCTTCCAGCTTTATAATTCTGGTATTCCGAAAGAGATTAGGAAATTCCATGATATTTTTGTGATCAGCACCACGAAATGCATAAATGCTTTGGGCATCATCCCCCACAGCCATGATATTATTATGCCCCCAGGTAAAAAGTCCGGCGAGTTCGGCCTGCAATGCATTCGTATCCTGATATTCATCAATCATCACGTAACGGTTTTCTGCCGAAACTTGCTGACAAATATCTTTGTGCTGCCTGAGCATATCCCGCGTCTGCACTAATAAATCATCGAAATCCATCACATGAGATTTCTTCTTATACGCCGAATAAGCCTGCGCAATTTGCTCAATTTTATCGATATGCTCCCGAAATTGAGGATACTGCGAATCAACAATCTCATGTAAACCGAGTTGCTTATTGGCAGCAGAACTCAACATGTTATAAATCGTATTTTTGCGGGGAAATCTCTTTCCACTTTCTGCAGCATTCAATTCGGTTCTGAGCAATTGGATTACCTCAATAGCATCAGAAGAATCCAAAATCGTAAAATTCTCAGGGAAACCCATTCGCTCCGCATATCGGTGAAGCAATCGGCTACAGTAATAATGAAACGTACCGCCATTGACTTTGCTACAACGCTGATCCAGAACTCTTCCGGCACGTTCCAGCATTTCGCGTGCGGCTCTGCGTGTAAAGGTGAGCAATAAAATATTGCCGGGAGCTACGCCTTGCTCAATCAATCGGGCCACTCTGTAGATGAGCGTTCTGGTTTTTCCAGTCCCTGCACCGGCTATAACTAAGGCCGGACCCTCTTTATGAGACACCGCTTCAAACTGCGGATCATTCAGCTCTTTTTCGTAATCAATGGAATAGGATACGCCTCTGGTATCTTCTTCTTTTTTGAGAATAAATTTCTTCATGGAGATGAAGATACAAACTCTGCTGAAATCAGTTAAAAAAACTATCATTGATGTCCGGTAAAACTTTTGCTCCGCACATTTAATAAATTAAAAATCAACACCTTAAAAGAGACCTCTCCCCCTAACCCCCTCTCCAAAAGAGAGGGGATAAAACTCTGGGATTTCTTCAAGTCCCCCTGCCTTTGGCGGGGGATTTAGGGGGAGGTAA
>SKIC01000007.1 GCA_007116685.1 Balneolales bacterium | reverse complement strand
GATTCTCTACGGAAAACAATCGTGCTACCATCCGGAGAAAAACGAGGCTTGCGATAGATTCCTTTTTGGGTGGTCAATGTTTCAACCCTGGCACGACGACGGTCGAGTCTCAAACTTTGGATAGCTCCCATTTCGGTATCAGACCAAGTAACCCAAACCAGACGGCTTCCATCCGGTGAAAATGATGGCTCAAACTCCAGAACATTTTGATTTGTCAAACGCTCCGGTGTGCCATTGGGCAATTGCTTTTTCCATAAATAACCCGCTGCGTTAAAAACCAATAAGGAACCATCCGGAGATGTAACAGCATGTCTGATGGCTTTGGGATTAAATGTATCCGGGGCAGGATCAAATTCAAAATGAACGGCATCCGCAATGGTGTAATTTACATCAGCTTCAAAAGGGATAATTATACTTTCGAGGGTTTCGGTATTTAATCTTCTGATTTTGCCCTGAGCGTAAAAAACGATATCACGGCTGTTCGGCAACCAGTTCATGTTTGTGTAAGGCCCAAATATGGCCCAGGCTTCTTTTTGATCTTTGCTCAATGCATCATAAACCGGAAACTCTCTGCCCGTTTCTAATTCACGAATAAACAAGACAGATTTGTCGCGCACACGACGGATGAAGGCCATTTTTTCACCATTGGGTGAAATAGTCGGGCTAATTGCACCACCGGCACCACCAGTGATTCTGCGAATTTCTCCGGTTTCACGATCATAGCGGTTGATTACATAAATCTGGCTGTTGGGATCTTTGTTGTACTGAAACATCCCTCCCGGATAAACATCCTGACTGTAATAAATATAGCGGCCACATGGAGAAAGAAATGGCTGCCCCAAATCCTGCTGATCATTCATTCTTTCAACCAATCGGATTCCGCTTCCACCGGTTTTGTGATACATCCAAACCTCACCGGCACCTAAAGATCTGGTAGAGCTGAAGTGTTTTTTTACGATGAAATAATCACCCTCGGGCGACCAAACAGCATTATTCAGAAGTCTGAAATCTTCGTTGGTTACCTGACGGGCATCAGAACCATCTCTGCGCATTTTCCAAACGTTGTCTCCGCCACCTAAGTCTGAAGTAAAGGAAATCCATTGCCCATCAGGAGAGAATCTTGGTTGAAGTTCATAAGCGGGACCTTCCCTCAGGATTGTTGCTTTTCCACCTTCAATTGGCATGAGATAGATATTCCCAAGAAGATCAAACACGATTTCGGAGCCATCCGGAGAAACATCCAAGTTCATCCAGGTTCCTTCATCGGTAGTAAAGTTGACTTCTGTTGTGGGCCAATGCTCCCATTGTTCTCCGTCAATCTTCCAATCTTTTTTCCAGTCTCTGGTTTCTTCTTCGTCTTGATTTTGCGCAAAGGCAAAACTACCTGTTAAAAGTATAAAACCTGCAATAATCGCTGTTAACTTCATAGAGTATCCGTTTTTTCTGATTTGTTAGTCGTAAAAATAAAAAAGGGCTCCCGAAAAATAATCAGAAGCCCATATAAAACTATCGTCCGATTAGATAGGCATCAGGTGGCGTGACACCCATTAAATGCTTGGTGAAATAATCCCAAGTTCGTCTGATTTTATAAGGCTCATTAGCAAACCCGTGTCCCCTGTTTGGCATAACCATTACATCAAAATCTTTGTTATGTCTGATGAGTTCATCTATTACCAAAAGTGTCATTGCCGGATGCACATTCGTATCCATTGTTCCATAGGATATTAATAATTTACCTTCCAAATTTTCAGCCATTAAATGTACGGCTTGATTAGTGTAGGTGTCTCCATCTTCGGTTTCTTCGAGTAAACCCTGAAATTTTTCTCCCCAATAGAAAGTATAACCACGATTGTCATGATTACCTGCGCTGGCAACTCCAACCTTAAAGAATTCGGGATGGCGGAACATCGCCGCAGCAGTTGCAAATCCACCACCGGAGTGGCCATACATACCGGCACGATCGATATCAATAAAATCGTAACGCTCAGCCAATTCTTTCATAGCTGAAATTTGATCAGGCAAGCCATTATCTGCCATATCGCCGTAATAGTAGCCGTGAAAATCACGTGAGCGCATTGGTGTTCCAAAAGCATCAATTTGTACAACTACAAAGCCTAATTCTGCCAGAGCCTGAACCTGGCCTCTTCTAAAAATAGAAAAGCTTCGGGTACCGATACTACCCACCTGCGGACCAGGATAGATATTATTTACAATGGGATAGGTTTTCTCTGGATCAAAATCACTTGGAAGGTACATTACTCCGTAAATATCAGTCTCTCCATCTCTAGCTTTAGCAGAAAATGGAATTGGTGCCGACCAACCGGTGGCTTCCAAATCAGAAATATCGGCTTCTTGTAAAATAGCAACCAATTCTCCATCTGCATTTCTAAAAGCGGAAGTTTGCGGATTTTGAAAATCAGACCAGGTATTCACAAAAAATGAGGCATCAGGACTCAACCACACCTGATTATTACCTTTTTCATCGCTTAGCAAAGTTAGGTTATTTCCATCCAGTTGGCTTCTATAGAAATATTCCTGATAAGGATCCTTATCCTCCATAATTCCTACTGCTGTAAACCAAATCAATCCGTTTTCTTCGTCAATTTTATAGATATCAACCACATTCCAGTCGCCTTCTGTTACTCTGTTGATCAGCTCGGCAGTATGTAAATCATGGAGATAGAGATGGCCCCAGTTGTCTTTTCTGGTGTACCATAGAAACTCATCGCGATCGAATAATACCCTCCAATTAGGTACTCCTCTGGAGGTTAAATTTGATTCGAAAAACGGCTCTGCGGTTTCGGAATAAATGTCTCTCACAGCGCCGGTTTTGGTATCAGCGATGCGCAAAGTTACCGTTTTGTAATCACGGCTTGTTGAAACAAAAGCAAGTTGGCTGGCATCCTCATTAAATTGAATATCAGCCCATTCAGCACCTCTGGTTAAACCACAACAATTTGAGGTACGCTGATGGTCAGGTTCTACATCAAGCCATACTTTAGAAGCCTCATGCACATCCAAAACTACGCGCTCCATCATAGGCACAATAGTATCACCTGGAAGTGCATAGGGCCAGATGTCAGCTTCGGGACGGCCTTCTTTGGTTCTCCATAAAACCATTTTTTCTACGCCTCTTTCATCCAAACGGAAGGTGGCGATTTTTCTTGAATCAGGCGACCAGGCCAAAACAGGAGTATCCGAGCGCATCCATCCCTGATTATTAGTTCCAAAACCGTAGTATTTTTCGCCTTCGGTAGTCAATTGCTTTTCATCGCCGGTTTCATGGTCTTTTACCCAAATATTGTATTCCCGGATAAAGGCATCATATCTGCCATTTGGAGACGCAACGGAAGCACGAACTCTGCTTTTTGTTCCTTCCGTAACTTCACAGGCCAAAGGTTCTCTATCACAAACAAAAGTGTGGCCGTAGGCTTCAAATCGAAAAACGTCAGGTGTTTCAAATTCCAGATTTTGCATTCTGATACTGTAAGCGCTGACCTCATTTTCGGTTTCTTCAGAAATAATTTCAGCCAATCTTTCTTGAGAAAAAGCAGCTTCATGGGTTTCGGCAACGGCATCTACCAGAAAAAACTCTCTGCCCTGACGGGTTGTAACTCCGTACCAAAAATTAGAATTATCAATCCATGTGGGTGAAACATTATGATTGAAAATCTTATCCGCTAGATTCCAAGTCAGCATTTGTTCTGCCATGGCATAGCGGTCAGCAGACATTGCAGATTGTGTATCAGCAGATGATGGAACCTGCTGAGAGGTAGCACATCCAGCCATAAAGATGGCAGATACAATCAGAAACTGTATTTTTTTCATAACCTTTTTCATTATT
>SKIC01000099.1 GCA_007116685.1 Balneolales bacterium | reverse complement strand
TGAAAGATTTTGCGACGCATCTCACAGTCAGAGAATTGGGTGGTTCTTTTAATACCAGTCCTGCAATTTCTCCTCAAGGCGACAGAATCGCTTTGATCACCAACCGTCGTGGTTACTTTGATGTGGTCGTTATGAATGCCGTTACAGGTCGGGTTATGAAAACGCTAATCCGTGGTAATGACAATGTGGATTTTGAAGAATTAAACATTTTACGACCGAATCTCACATGGTCTCCTGATGGTTCTCAGCTTGCGTTATCCACTCGCTCCGGTGGTAGTATAGACTTGGCGATTGTGGATTACGACAGTGGTGATATCACTCGAATTAAGTTTCCAATGCTGGATGCACTGGGTTCTGTAGCCTGGTCACCAGACGGAAAAAAAATAGCATTTCAAGCCAATAAAGGACCTTATACGGATATTTTCGTATATAATCTGGAAACTCAGGATTTCCAAAATTTAACTAACGATGTGTTTTCAGATCGTGATCCTGCTTGGAGTATAGATTCAGAGTACGTCTACTTTACCTCTGATAGAGGTCCCAAAATCAATCTTGGTACGTACAGAACAAATTATAATGTACTACTGAATCCGAATCTGGAGCAGACTGATATTTACAGAGTCAGAGTAGGAAGTAACCGAGCTGAAAGACTCACAACTACTCCGGGATGGAATGAGCACAGACCAATTGAAATCAGTAATCAAAGAGTAATTTATATTTCTGATCAAAATGGTATTCCAAACATTTATGTGATGGATTTGGAAACCAGAGAGAGTAGGCCAATTACAAATCTTTTGGTGGGTGTAAATCAGATGTCTATAAATGCTGATGGAACCAAATTGGCTGTAAATACTTACAATTCCGGATTTCTTGACATCTTTCTGATTAACAATCCACTAAACCGCGTTAAAGACGGTGATCTTGAGCCAAACCTTTGGGCATTGGAAAGGGAAAGAACTCCTAAAGCAATTCGGGTTCCTGCTCATCAATATGCGCATCAACTGTTTAATCAGGGCAGAACGCACCCATCTTTGAGTGATGAATCTTTATCAACTATCCTTGCTGAAATCCGACAGGAACAAGAAGAACGACGGCGACAGCAGGCAGAGGAAGCCGAAGTTGATGAAGACACCGGTGTAATTGATTTTCGAAATTATGTTTTTGGAGAAGCTTTTGATGAAATTGTGGGAGAGGAAGAGCGTAGCCTTTTTGATCCCATTGATAACAAAACTGAGGATGGTAGATTTCAACCCAAAAACTATCGTCTCAATTTTTCTCCTGACTTCACCTACTTTGGTGGAGGACTAAGTGTTGGGGGATATGGCTCTTTTGCATTAACTCAATTGGTATTTAGTGACTTATTAGGTAATCACAGATTTGGAATCGCAAGTAACCTAATTTTTGATTTGCGAAATAGCGATTACATAATCAATTACGGTTATTTTGCCCGACGAACGAATTATATTGCTAATTACTTTCATACTGCCCGTAACTTCCAGACCTTTAATCAGTTTGGAGAAATCCAATTGGAGCGCTTCAGGTATTATGGTGGTGGTGGTTCTATTCAATATCCTCTAAATAAGTTTACCCGATTTGATTTTGGATTAAGCCACATTACGGTAAGCCGGGATTTAAATAATTTGAATAGAAGGTTAGCAGAAAACACCAAGCGTTACTTCTTGAATCCTGAGATTACTTTTACTCGTGACTTCACGATGCCGGGCTTCTTAACTCCTATTTCCGGTTTTCGATATGCTTTAAATGTGAGTGCTGCACCGCCGCTACCTTTCGACGATTATCTATCGTTTACTTCTTTTGTTGGGGATGCTCGTTATTATCTCAGGCTTGGGAACACAGGAATGTATACCATTGCATTTCGTGGCTCAGGTGGGGTTTCATTTGGAGAAAACCGTCAAAACTTTTTGCTTGGTGGGATGCAAAACTGGATAAATTTCCAAACAGAGGGCGGTACGATCCCTTCTGATGTTCTGGAAAGTATCTTTTTCACACTTCCGGCTCTCCCTATGAGGGGACATAATTATTATGCCTCAGTTGGTGACAAATTTGCTTTGGGAAATGTTGAATTTCGATTTCCATTGATCGCCGCTTTATTGCCGGGCCCAATTCCTATTATTCCTCTCTACAATATTCAAGGCTCTGCCTTTTTTGATGTAGGAACTACCTGGAGAGGTACTGAAAATGACAGAGTTCTAGCCGGAGCAGGATTTGGTCTCAGAACCATATTGCTAGGATTCCCTTTCCGTTATGATATCGGTTGGCCTTACGAATTCACTTCTGACACTGATGCCGGAAGAAGCAGGGGATTTGGGGAAAGAGTGCATTATTTTAGCATTGGAATAGATTTTTAAGCCGAGTCTATCAAAAGCAGTTGGATAGGATTTAACCAGACTTTAGCTGGTTTTGATTTTTAATGCCTGCGAATTCTAAGTTGCAAATTCGTTATTTTACGCCGCACGTTTTGGGAGATATATACTCAATGCTTGCCACTGAAATTCATAAAGAAACACATATTTCCGCATAGGAAACGCATACATGGATATTGAAAAGAAATTAGAAGAACTGAAATCACGATACCACGAAGTTGGAGTTGCCTTGAGCGACCCTGCTGTTTTTGACAATCAGAAACGTTATAAAGATTTAACCAAGTATCATTCTGATTTGTCTGAACTGGTAGCTCTTTATGATAAATATCAAGAGTTGAAAACAAACCTGGCTGGAAATCAGGAGTTGATAGAAGCTGGAGAGGATGATGAGATTCTAGAAATGGCTAAAGAGGAAAACTCCTCGCTCAAGAAAGAAATTGCCGAACTGGAAGAGCAGGTAAAAATAAAGCTTGTTCCCAAAGATCCTGAAGATTCTAAAAATGCTATTGTAGAAGTCAGAGCCGGAACCGGTGGCGATGAAGCTGGAATTTTTGCCGGAGATTTATTCGATATGTATCGACGATATGCCGATCAGAATAAGTGGAATATGGAATTAATGAGTGTAAACGAAGCAGCTCAAGGTGGGTATAAAGAAGTAGTTTTTCGACTTGAAGGCGAGGAAGTTTTTGGCAAGATGAAGTATGAGAGCGGTGTGCATCGTGTGCAGAGAGTACCCGCTACCGAATCTCAAGGTCGTGTACATACCTCTGCCGCAACCGTGGCAGTTTTACCCGAGGCTGAAGAAGTTGATATTACCATCAATCCAGCCGATTTGGAGTTTGAAGCATTTCGCGCATCTGGAGCAGGAGGGCAGCACGTAAACACCACGGATTCTGCTGTGCGGATTCGCCACGTGCCTACGGGTGTTGTTGTGAGTTGTCAGGAAGAACGCTCTCAGCACAAAAACAGAGATAAAGCGATGACTATGTTGCGCTCGAAATTGTATGAGGCAGAGTTGGAAAAGAAGCATAAAGAAAGAGCTGATGCCCGAAAATCTCAGGTTTCGACAGGGGATAGAAGTGCAAAAATTCGTACCTATAATTTTCCTCAGGGGCGCCTCACTGATCACAGAATAAACCTGACGCTCTACAACTTGGATGATATCATGAAAGGCGATATTGGTGCAGTAATTGAAGCTTTGCGTGTACAAGATAATCTCGAGCGTTTACAAGAACTCTCTGAGCAATAATATTCGCTGAAATTAAAAAGGGCGATTCCATGAAATTCAATTTCTGAAATCGCCCTTTTTTGTTGGTTAAAAATATTTTTACCAGATTTTCACTCTCACATCTTCTTCCCGATACATACCGTCGCCGGGTTTCACATCAAATGCTTCGTAAAACTCCGGCATGTTGGATAAAATACCAAGAACACGGTATTTACCTGGTGAATGTGGACCGGTAACAAG
>SKIC01000213.1 GCA_007116685.1 Balneolales bacterium | reverse complement strand
CTCTTTCAATACTGATACCACATGCCTGTGCATCATGGCAAGGACAGAAAAAACTGCGATAAATCCGCCTGAGTAAATCAAAACCAAATTTCTGCTTTCCTCCAGTGTGAGTGGGAAATTTCCCATGAGTAACTCAGAGATAAGGTTGGTCAGATATTTCAAGGGGTAAACATAGAAGAGGACAACGAAGAGCAAAGCCGCATTCAGAATAATCATGTATAAATCATTGATTTTATACTGAGTGAATAATCTGTAATGATAAAACCATATAAGCACAAGCATGGCGAAGCTTAGCAGAAAACCGAAAAAGCCCCAAAGTGTTTCAATTAATGCATTGTAACTTTCAGGCACATCCATTGTTACAATAAGTAGTGCTATTGAAAATCCGAAAACGGCATCACTAAAGGTTTCGAGCCTGCTCGCATCTCCGTCTCTCCATAGAAACTTTTTTTGTGTGATTTTTGACTCATCCATGCTACTTTAATCTTTCAGTTTACACCATATTTTACAAGTCCCCAACGTTACTAAATATGACTATCAAATCACAACAAATTAGAATCAAACCTGATTTTATACTGGCTATATCTTTTTTCTTGATGATGGTGTTACTACAAGCTTGTGATACAGTAGAATCCGGGAATGTAGATCAACAACGAATAGTCACCGAATTTACTATGACTTATGATTTAGAGGAAGACAAAACACTGGCAAAAGCTGTTTTTTTAGCGGATGAAACCCATTTAATTCTCAGCCCACCTGCTGAAATCACATTCGAAAATACCCTACTCCCTAAAACCGAAACACTGGGCTTTGTTGCCTATAAGAAGACCTTTGATGGAAATTATCAAACCGGCACATTCTTCTATTCGGATTTGAATGGGGATGAATACACAAATACTATTGTGCTTGCTGATTCCCTTATACTGGCGGACACCTTGCATTTATCTCTTTCCGGAGATGGGCTACTTCATTGGCAAGGAAATCCTATCGCAGTAAACGAAGAAATTTCTGCTGTGATTGAAGCTTCTGAGGGAACTCTGTTCTTAGCACTTAACGATCAGGAAAATGCCTCTGCCATCCAATTCCCAACAACAGAAATTTCTGAGGAATTTATTGGCACACATACCATTTGGATGCAGCGCCGGGAAACTCAGGATTTACAGGATGCCACCGAAGCGGGAGGAATTCTAAAATCCGTTTTTCAATCCAACAAGGCCGTTCTGAAAATCACTGAATAAAAAGGATTTATCTATACAAAACCATTCATCATTACATGACGATATAGCGGTTTTAAAGCATGAACTTTGAAATTCCACCATGTTCGGGTTTCTTTGGTGGATTGATATATCCATTCGTTCACTAAGTTACCTTTGTAGTCAAATTCAAACATCATGCATCTGCCATAACGAGTTAAGAGCGGACATCCCGAAGCGCCATCGTAAGCATAGGAAAGTGGTCTTTCCATAGCTGCATCTACGATATTTCCGGCAACTACAGGAGCTTGTTTTCGAATGGTTGCGGCTGTTTTTGCGGCACCGGTTGCGGCATTATCTCCTACTCCGAATACATTGGGGAAACGTCGGTGTTGTAAGGTTTCGCGATCTACCTGCAATTGCCCCCCGATTCCCTCAGCAGTCAACGGACCTTCTCTTAATGGCTTTGGGGTTCTAAACATCGGCATAGGATGCAGTAAATCATAAGGCTGACGAACTTCTCTTGTTGATCCATCCGGTAAACGTTCTTCAAAAATAGCGACACGGTCTTTGTAATTTATTGCTCTCAAAAACTGGTGATAATGATTATGAATACCACGTTTTTCGATTAGAGGAGTTACAGCCTCATCGACTTTGGGAACTACCGGAAACAGAGATGGTCTGGTTGTATGGAAATGCACATTAATATTATCACGAACGCCATTTCTTCGCCATAAATCTTCTGATAACCAGGTTACTTTTTGAGGAGCGCCACCACATTTCAAGTAACCCGCGGGATAGGTAAAAATGGCATTACCTTTTTCAAAATTACGAGCCATTTCCCGGAACTTAATACCGGATTCAAGTTTATAGGCATTAGCTACATAAGGAGTCTCCATCGCTTCTGCTAAGCCCTCAATAGAATTCCAATTTTCCTGAACTCCTAAGGCTACCACCAAATAATCGTAGTTTACATAATCGCCTTTTCGGGTTAGCACACGATTCTTTTCAGGCTCAAATGCTTCTACATAGTCTTTAACCCATTTAATGCCCGGCAGGAAAAGATCTTCTTGCTGAAAAATAACGTCTTTTGGGCGATATACCCCTGTAGCAACCAAGGTGTAGCCCGGTTGATAATGATGTTCCGTTCTGGGCTCAATTACTGTTATATCGGCATCTGGCACGGCTCTCATGAGTCGAGAAGCCACCGCCAATCCACCGATGCTCCCTCCGGCAACCACAATTTTCTTTTTACGAAGTATTGCGGCTTCGCGAGATGAAATTCTGAGACTTCGTTTATAACCATACGTTCCCGTAGTGCCAGCAACGGCAATAGCACCTGTTCCTAGTCCTAAATATTTTAAGGCATCACGGCGCGATATTTTTCTGATTTCGTCTGCGTTTTGCATATCCGGTTTGTTTTCCATCTGGTTTCCATCTCGTTAGATTTTATTTATACAATAATATATATATGTATTATTTAAAATACAATATCGGAATGAGATTTCAACCATAAAAAAAGCCAACACAGAATTAACTGCATTGGCTTTTTGAAAGTACGTTTCTGATTTAATGTTAACCAGTAGTTCCTAAGCCACTTGCAATAGCATTAAGTACCAAAAGCATTTCAGGCAAAGCCTCCTGTGCTTCTTTTTCTTTTCCTTCCTGCTTTAATTTTCTCCAGGCTCTCAACTGTGAAATCTGAAGTTTGTGAAGTTGAGCTAAGCGTTTACTTCTGAAACCAATCATGGTGTACATCCGCGGTCGGCGTTCTTCCAAAGGCATTCCGTAAAGCATTTCCAGCATTTCCTTGGTTTTGATGAATTCCTCTTTGATTTTTGCCATGAACGTGGTTGCTAAGGCATCATCTTCTACCAAGCTCGCATAACTATCCATGATTTCAATATCGGTTAAAGCTATCGCCGATGATGCGTTTGTGATGATATACCGAAATGGCATGAAGTAGACAGCATTTTCTTTAAGCAAATTAAAAGCATCCGGTTCTTCCTGCTGTAATTTCAGTAAAGCAGAACCTACACCATACCAACCTGTTATAAAGAATCGAGATTGAGACCAGCTAAATACCCAAGGAATAGCTCTCAAATCTTCAAATGTTCTTTTTCCGGTACGACGTGCCGGGCGAGAACCAATACTACTTGATTCAATTATATCGATAGGAGTGGTTTGAGCGAAGAAAGAGACAAAGTCTTGTGCCTTTACCAGACCTTGATAACTCTCAAGGCTATATCGGTAAACTTTGTCTACGATAGGCTCAAGGGTTTGATATTTTTGGATTTTCTTTTGAGGAGGTTCATTTTTGTTTTCATCGGTCTCATCAAAAACTCCTAAGGTAATACCAACGGTACCGGCTTGAAGCAATTCCAGATTATATAAAGCCGTAATTCTGTTGGCATATTTCTGTGCTATTACCTCGCCCTGTTCAGTAAGTCTGAGATCTCCATTAATGGTTCCAACTGGCAATCCGGAGATAAATCGGTGTGTTGGTCCCGCACCACGGCTGATGGTACCACCACGACCGTGGAAAAACCGAATTCGAATGCCATGCTTATCACCAACTTCTGCTAGATTTCTTTGCGCTACATTTAGACTCCAAAGACTGGCCATAATACCACCGTCTTTGTTGCTATCGCTGTAACCAACCATTACTTGCACCGAAATATCCTCATCTGGACTTTTCTTGGAAGCAATAAGACTTCTTTTGGTTATTGGATGTGATAAGAAATCATCCAAAATCTGGGAGCCTTTTTCTAAATCTTCAATAGTTTCAAACAAAGGCACAACAGGTAACAAACAAGCCATTCCCTCTTCTTGTAATTCCATCAATCCGGCTTCTCTGGCCAAAACATAAACTACCAGTAAATCAGATAGACTACGCGTCATACTGATAATCAAAGAGCCTAATCCCTTAACCCCAAATCTTCGAATTTGCTTATAAAGAACTCTGTACACCGCCAATACGGCTTCTGATTCCAAGCCCAAACCAAATCTATGGCGTACAAAAGGGCGGGAAGTTTCAAGTTCTTTATTTAAAAAGGTAACGCGCTTTTCTTCTGACCAATTTGCGAAATTCTCTCCATCCTCAATTCCGGCAGCGACCAATAATTGAGACAGCGCAGCATCGTGAAACTTACTGTTCTGGCGAATGTCCAACGCAGCGAGGTGAAATCCGAATGTTTCTACGTTTCTGGCAACGGGCAATACATCCGAATCAGCAACCCAGTGTGCATTACAATCTCTGAGTGATTTACAGAGGATATCTAAATCTTTCAAGAGTTCGCCTTCTGCAATGTAATATCTTTCAGGATCCGGTTTTTCCAGGGGATTACCGAATTCGTCAATCGGTAAATAAACCTGCATCAAATTGATAAACTGTCTCCATGGCTCAATAGTATTTCTGGCTACGGCAACTCTGCCTTCTTCACCTGCGGATTCTGCCATTTCAGAAATTCTATCAGTCAAATACTTTGGAACATCAACCTCTAAGTTGGAAATACTTAATTTTCTACCCAGCCCAAATAAGTCTTTTTTAATCAAGTCCAAAGCATGTTTACGAAGCTCGAACAGCGTCTTTTTGGTCACTTCTTCTGTAACGAAAGGGTGTCCGTCACGGTCTCCTCCAACCCAATTGCCAAAAGATACTTTAGGAAGTGCTGATGTTTCCTGAAGTACACTTACATCGAAGCCGGCATCTTTCCAGGCATCTTTTAAGCGCTCATCAAGTAAAGGCAGCACTTTAGGGAACACATTTTTCAGATAGTGAATTACGTTTCGTAATTCATCTTTGATTTCAGGCTTTTGAAGGAATACCTGTCCGGTAATCCATAACCTTTGTAAACCTGCTTTGATATCCCGAGTGATGTGCGCTAATTCGTTTTCTGTCCAAAGGCGGTTCTCTCGTTTTACCATCAACAGGTAAATTTCTCTAAGCTGATCAATTACTGTAGAGCGCTTTGATTCGGTTGGGTGGGCCGTAAGCACCGGTTCAATACGCGATTTAGGTAGTTCCTTTCGGATTTCCTCTTGGGTTCTGCCAGCCTCTTTTAATTCTTTCAGGGTTTTTCCCCACAAGCCGGAAATTCTCTCAAGACCATGCTCGTTTTCTAATTTACGACGTAATTGGACAGATGCGTTTTCTTCAACGATAGTAACCAATTGAAAATAAAGCGAAAATGCTTTGCTTATTTTTTCAGGATCGGCTTGTGCGTTTTCGTCGCCATCTAAAATTTTAGCAACATCATCTTCTCCCATATCCTTAAGCATATCGAGAAAACAAGTGTGAAGATAATTCAAATCATCTTTGATCTTTTGTAGTTTGATACTATCGTCTGTGGTGCTGAAATACATAGTTTTTTAGGTATTAAATTTAAATTCAGTTTAATATTTACGGTCTACAATACATCTTTAAGGATATCCCATACCGTTTTGGCCATAATCTTGTGTCCATCCTCGGTTGGATGAATACCATCCGATAAATTCAACTCAGGATCACCGGCCACACCTTCCAATAAAAAAGGGATTAAAAATGCGTTGTTCTTTTCGGCAAGCTGAGGAAAGATATCTTGAAATTCGCGAGCGTATGTTTCACCCATATTCGGTGGAACCATCATACCTGAAATAACAATTTTTACTTCAGGATTAGATTCTCTCACCTTATCAATAATTCCCTGTAAGTTATTTTTAGTATCAGAGACGGGGATTCCGCGAAGCCCATCATTGGCTCCTAAGCTCAAAACCAACACATCTACAGGAGAACGTAATAGCCAATCGACTCTTCGAAGTCCACCGGCTGAGGTTTCCCCGCTCAAGCCTGCATTTATTACTTGATATTCAAAATCAGCGGACTCAATTTTTTCTGAGATTATTGCAGGAAACGCCGCATCTTCACCGATCCCATAACCGGCTGTTAAACTATCCCCTAAAAATAAAATGCGAGGTAAAGCCAACAATAAAAAGAATATCATAGTGATATATTAGAAATCATAAACTTCAAGATACCATTTTCTTTAATCATTTGTAACAGATTCCAATAAGAAATTGATGCAAAATCGCTCTCAAACAGCCCTATTCACTAATAAAGCGCTTTTCTACATCTAATTACTGTCATACTTTTTTTAAACGATTACCAACTTATTTTAGTTATTGAGACACTGAATAAAATTTTTATTTTTGATACTCCAAATGCTTCAAGCAGAACAGCTTACTAAATCCTATACATCAGGCAACAGAACCCTAACCGTACTCGATAATGTCTCATTCACTTTAGATAAAGGTTCAAAAAATGCTATCGTTGGTCCTTCCGGATCTGGTAAAACAACATTACTGGGGTTATTAGCGGGTTTAGATCGTCCAACTTCCGGAGATGTAATCTTAGATAACAATTCTCTCAATTCATTGGATGAACAGGGTTTGGCTGCCATTCGGAATAAATACACCGGTTTTGTTTTTCAATCTTTCCAATTGATTCCTACGCTCACAGCTCTTGAGAACGTTATGGTTCCATTAGAACTGCGCGGTGAGAAGAATATCCGGGGATTTGCGATGCAGTTACTTGAAGAAGTTGGTTTAAAAGATCGTTCTCACCATTACCCCACCCAGCTTTCCGGTGGTGAGCAACAACGAGTGGCTCTGGCCAGGGCTTTTATAAACCGACCTGCCATTTTATTTGCAGATGAACCCACAGGCAATCTCGATGCCGATACCGGGGATTTAATTACGGAACTGATTTTCGATCTCAACAAAACCTATCAGACTACTTTGGTTTTGGTAACCCACGATATGGAACTTGCTTTAAAAACAGACCGCATCCTAAAAATTCGCAATGGTTCCCTCATATCGGATGATAAAACCGAACCATCACCGGCTTAGATAAACATCAAAAGAGAAACTACGTGAATTCATTTCTATCTAACGCTTCGTGGATTTTTACCATGGCTATCAGGGAGACCCGAGGCTCAAGAAAACGGCTGTTCTTATTTCTGGCAAGTATTGTGATGGGTGTGTCTGCTCTTGTAGCAATTCAATCCTTCAATCACAATTTAAACAGAGCCATAGACGAACAAGCCCGGCAATTACTCGGCTCTGATTTGGTTATTTCTGCCAGAGCGGCTTTCTCCGAAGATGCCGAAATTTTAATTGATACTTTAGGCGGCGTTCAGGCGCGTGATTATGAATTTCAATCCATGGCGCTGTTTACATCAACAGGAGCAACCCGGTTAAGTCGCATCAGAGCCATTGATGAAGGCTGGCCATTCTACGGCTCTATTGATGCTGAACCACAAAGTGCCGTAGAAACGCTCCATAATGGCAGATTTGCACTCGCTGACCGTAATCTGCAAATACAATTTGGGCTAAATGTGGGAGATTCCATTCAGGTGGGTAATCTACATTTTGAGATTGCAGGCTTTTTAATTGATGTGCCTGGGGAATCAGCTGCAGCTGGAATCATTGGTCCCAGGATTTTCATCCCTGCTGAATTTGTGTACGATACCGGCCTGCTTCAACGGGGTTCTCGTGCCGATTACCGAATTCATTTCCAGTTTGATAATCCTGCGCCGATTATCGAAAGTTTGATTGCTCAGCGCGACGAACTCGATACTATGCGCTTGTCAATGGAAACGGTGGCGGACCGTCAGGAGACTTTTGGTCAGGCTTTTAGCACGATGGCTCAGTTTTTAGGCTTGGTTGGATTTATAGCATTGCTTTTAGGTGGAATTGGGGTTGCTAGCGCCGTTTATGCCTACATCAAACAGCGCGTTGAAACGGTTGCTGTGCTTCATTGTCTTGGCGCTGATACTTCTCAAACCACCGCAATTTATGTTGTACAAATGCTTATGGTAGGTTTTCTGGGAGCCTTGGCTGGTAGTATTCTTGGAATCGGCATCCAAACTCTGATACCCATTCTGCTTCAGGATTTCATTCCTGTTGATGTTAGTTTCAGTATCTCCCCTATTGCCATTTTAATTGGTCTAGGTGTTGGAATGGGCACATCTGTTCTATTTGCTTTACTTCCGCTTTCCGGTATTAGGGATATATCACCCATGGCAACTCTTCGCAAAAATGATGATGCTGTCGCCCTGCGTTTTGATGCTGTCCGAATAACTATTTTTGGGTTGATTTTTCTTGCTGTAACGCTTTTTGCTATCACGCAGACAGAGCGTTGGTTTCACGGTATTTTCTTTTCTTTGGGGATTTTTTCTGCGATTGGGATTCTGGTTGGAATAGCCAAACTCATAACCTGGGGCGTTCGTCGATATTTCCCGGATGGTTTATCGTATGTTTGGCGACAAGGCATGGCCAATTTATACAGACCTAATAACCAAACGGTCATGTTAATGGTGACCATAGGATTTGCAACATTTTTGGTAGCTACACTGTACTTCAGCCAAAGTATAATTTTAGGTCAATTAGACCTTACCCGACAGGATAACGATGCCAATTTAATTTTTTACGATATCCAAACGGACCAAAATCTTGCATTGCAAAATAAACTTTTAGAGGCTGGTGCTCCTGTACTTTTGGATGTTCCCATTGTAACCATGAGAATGACCCATATCAATGGAAATACGGTCGAAAGGATTAGACAAACAAAAGAAAGAACCATACCCGATTGGCTTTTTGCCCAAGAAGTAAGAGCTACCTATCGTGATACATTAACAAGAGGCGAAAAAATCCTATCCGGCGAATGGATTCCGGAATCTGATTTTAATGCAGACATTGTGCCCATATCTATTGCTGAGGGAATTGCGGAAGTAATGAATCTTAGTATTGGTGATACCATTCGTTTCAACGTGCAGGGAATTCCTCTTGAAACGTATATGGCCAGCACTCGTGAAGTTAACTGGCAACAAGTACAGCCTAATTTCATCTTTCTTTTCCCTGCCGGCGTTCTGGAAGGAGCACCTCAATTCCATGTGGTAAGTACCCGTGCTGAATCGGCATCTGAATCGGTAGCTTTGCAGTCATCCGTGGTAGCAAATTTCCCAAACGTGTCTGCAATAGACTTAGATGTTATCATTGCCACTGTTGATGATATTCTTGGTAAAATTACTTATGTGATTCAATTCATGGCGCTTTTCAGCGTGATAACCGGACTGATTGTTTTAATTGGCGCTGTAATTGCCAGCAAATTTCAAAGAGCACGCGAGTCTGTGCTTCTGAAAACACTAGGAGCATCTAAACGACAGGTCATGATCATTCAAATCGCAGAATATTTATTTCTCGGCTCTTTTGCTGCTTTAACGGGATTACTTCTGGCTTGGCTCGCTGCATTTTTGCTCTCAATTTTCGTCTTTGATACAGCATTTTTATTCACGCTACTGCCGTCAATAGTTTTATTTGTAATTGTTGTGGCTCTAACCATGAGTATTGGATTATTAAATAGCAGAGGACTTTACGAGCAGCCGGCCGTTGCTGTGTTGAGAGAGGTTTAGATTCGACAAATCAAAACATAGAATCAGTACTATGAAATTTGTCGCTATCCCAATTCGCCGGATTTGAATTTATGTACTCTGAAATTTTCTCGTATGATTTATTGTCTCGAATGATATGATCGTGATACCTGGATTGCCATTCGAAATCTGGAAAAATTTTTCGGGCATTTTTTGTGACACCAACTTTATATCCGCGTATTATTGATGCCAAATTTTGCGATTGTGGACCAAATTTATTTCGTGGTTTAGATTTATCGATTTTTAAATCCTCATCATCTAACACATTTATATGTAGGGACGCAAAATTTTGCGTCCCTACATTTTGCGTCCCTACATTTTCGATATAATTACCCTGCTGCCCCTCTTTTTTTCGAATGATTACTATACCATGAACATGGTTTGGCATAACGATGTGTGAACCTAATTCAACAAATGGGAAATGTTTGGGAATCTCAATCCAACAAGAATTGGCAATATGACCAATTACTGATAAATCGACCTTATCTGCCCCATCTTGAATATTACCAAACCACTGATATCTGTGTTTGGTACATATCGTTACAAAATAGGCCGCATTCCAACTATAATCCCAGAACTTGGCTCTCGTAGTTTCGTTGCGATATTTATTTCTAAATTTCTCCAGTATTACAACGTAAACGCATCTTTAACCAATCTTTCCTGCTCAGCGTTGTGTAATTTTGCAGAACCTGTAGCAGGTGATGCCGCAGCTGGTCTACCAGCGTATTTTACTTTCTGCTCACCTTGCTCTACATATTTAAATCGAGTAGCAACAAAATACCAACCACCCATATTTTTGGGTTCTTCCTGGCACCATACTACATCCTTAACATCGCTGTGCTTAGTGAGATATTCGCGAATGTCTTCATCCGGAAACGGATAAAACTGCTCCAGACGGTTAATTGCTACATTTTCGAGATTGTTGTCTTCACGGTATTTCAACAAATCATAGTAAACCTTGCCGGAACAGAAGATTATTCTCTCTGGATTAGAAACCTGCTCGTCCAATAGCAATTCGTGAAACCTACCTTCTGCTAATTCTTCTGCATTTGAAACTGCCTTAGGATGTCGTAACAAACTTTTTGGAGACATTACAATCAAAGGTCTCTTCTTCTCATTCAAGGCTTGACGTCTGAGTAAGTGGAAATACTGAGCCGGCGTAGTTGCATTTACAACTTGCATATTGTCTTCTGCACAGAGTTGTAGAAAACGCTCCAATCTGGCTGAAGAGTGCTCAGGTCCCTGTCCCTCAAATCCATGAGGTAACAACATGACCACTGAAGAATTCTGCCCCCATTTCACCTCTGAAGAAGATAAATATTGATCAATAATAATCTGAGCACCGTTTACGAAATCACCAAACTGTGCCTCCCATAATACTAAAGCATTTGTTCGGGTTGCTGAATATCCAAATTCAAAACCCAACACTGCGAATTCGCTTAACAAACTATTATATACTTTAAACATGGCCTGATCATCAGACAAACCATTCAGTGGCAGATGTTTCTCGTAATTGGTGGTTCCATGCAATACAGCATGTCGATGTGAAAATGTACCACGCTCAGAATCCTGACCTGTTAGGCGAACCGGGATTCCATCCACCAAAAGAGAACCAAAAGCCAAGGCTTCTGCAAATCCCCAGTCAATCTTCTTCTGATTCTTTTCTACGATTTCACTTCGTTTTGCGAGAATACGAAGAAGCTTTGGATTCGCATCGAAATCTGCCGGAACGGTATTCAGATTTCTGGCGATATCCTTCAATTTTTCAATATCACAAGTGGTAGAAACAGCTTGGTCTCTATCAGCTTGCAGGGTATCCTTACGGCCGATTAAGTTTTCTGTAATCTCTTTGCCTTCTACATTTTTGGCTTCAGCAAATGCCTCTTCCAGTAACTCATCAAATTCGTTTACAATTTGATCAACATCTTCCTGAGTGAGTTCCCCACGCTTCACTAATACATCAGTATAAATTTGACGTACTGGAGGATGATTGTTGATTTCTTTATACAATCCCGGCTGGGTAAATGCAGGCTCATCGCCTTCGTTATGGCCATGCTTACGATAGCAGATTACATCCAAAATTACATCTTTACCATAACGCTGACGATATGCTACCGCAAGTTTCATGGCGTATACACAAGCTTCCGGTTCGTCTCCATTAACGTGGATGATTGGAGCCAGAATCATTTTTGCTACATCAGAAGCGTAACGAGTAGAGCGTCCATCATCAGGTAGAGTGGTAAAACCGATTTGATTATTGATAATCACATGAACCGTACCACCGGTCTTGTACCCTCGAAGCTGAGACATATTCAGGGTTTCTGTAACCACGCCCTGACCAGCAAACGCCGCATCACCATGAATTAGAAGAGGAACAACTTTACTTTCTGCCTCTTTAACTTTTGAGCCATCGGCTTTCATCATATCCTGAATAGCACGAACAGCTCCCTCAGCAACGGGATTTACAGATTCCAAGTGACTTGGATTAGGCATCAGGCGCATTTTTACAGTATGGCCATTTTTCGCTTTGTGCTCGCCAGAAGTTCCCAAGTGATACTTTACATCCCCACTTCCCTGGAATGTTTCCGGGTCAATATTCCCGTCAAACTCAGCAAACACTTTGTGGTAGTTTTTACCCATAGTGTTTACAAGTACGTTCAAGCGACCACGGTGTGCCATCCCTAAAACTACTTCTTCCGCTTCGTATTCAGCCAATTCATCGAGCATTACATCTAGCATCGGAATTAGGCTGTCTGCGCCTTCCAGAGAAAATCGCTTGTGCCCGATGTACTTCTTATGCAGAAACTCTTCAAAAGCAGATGCCTGGTTCAGTTTGTGAAGAATTTGGGTTTTCTCTTCTTTAGTAAGGTTAGGATTATTGGTAGTGGATTCCATTCTCTCCCGCAACCAGTTTCTCTCTTCTTTATCCAGAATATGAGAATACTCTACTGCCACATTGCCACAATACGTATCACGTAATAACTTAATGATTACACGTAATGGAGCCACCTCGTAACCGCCCAGACCACCACAATAAAATTCGCGATCTAAATCCCACATGGTTAGGCCATATTCTTCAAATTCCAATTCCGGATTTTGACCGGGACCATGTTCCAGCGGGTTCAAATCTGCCAACATGTGACCGCGACGGCGGTACATATTGATGAGATGCATTACGGCAGCAGCTTTTTTGTTGGATTCCAGATTATTACTACTACCCACAAGAAAACCGGCATATTTATCACGATCATAAGGAATTGGATCGTATGGGATTTTCAAGTCTTTGAAAATCTCCTCGTAGAAATCAGCTTCCCCGGAAAGAAATTCATGAACACGAGCTAAAAATCCACCCGATTCGGCACCTTGAATAACTCTGTGATCGTAGGTACAGGTTACCGTCATCGAGCGGCTGATTCCCAAATGATTCAGTACTTCCTGACTCATATTTTGGAATTCAGCAGGGTAATCCATGGCTCCAGTGGCAATAATAGCGCCCTGATTTTTCATCAGACGAGGCATAGAAGAAACGGTGCCAAGTGTGCCTGTATTTGTAATCGAAATAGTGGTGCCTTCGAAATCGGAAATTTCTAGTTTGTTTTCACGTGCTCTGTTAATTACCGCATTTACGGCATCCATGAACTCAGCAAAGTCCATTTTATCAACGCCTTTAACGTTAGGCACTACAAGGTTACGACCGCCATCACGTGCAGGTAAATCAACTGCGATACCTAGATTTACAGTACCCGGATCAATACGAAAATGAGCCCCATCACGATATTCGTAGCGGGTATTCAAACGTGGAAATTCTTTGAGCGCTCTAACAATTGCCCAAGCTATAAAATGAGTAAGGGTGGCTTTCGGCTTTAGTTTTCTCTCCAGGTAACTGTTGATTACTTTCCTGTCTTCAATCAACATCTTTACAGGAATAACACGGAGTGATGTAGCCGTCGGGATTTCGAGGCTTACTTCCATGTTCTCTACGATTTTTGAAGCTGCGCCAATAATTTTTGTAGCTGACTCTTCTGCTTTTACAGGCTCCTTTGAAGGCTTTACTTCTTTTTTCTCTTGTTGCTTTTTGGGAGTTGGTTTAGAAGACTCTTTTTTAGGCTCTGCTTTCTCAACCTTTT
>SKIC01000254.1 GCA_007116685.1 Balneolales bacterium | reverse complement strand
TACTTCAATTTGGTGAAAGTGTGGTTGCTCCACCAAAGACAGAAGTATTTAATCCTGCCTTCGATGTTACTCCCGAGTCGCTAATTACGGCTTTTATCACAGAAAAAGGAATTATTAAACCTGATTTTAAATCAAATATCGCGAAACTCTTTAACTAATTTTTATGGTTAAGAGTAATCGATTAAATGTATCATCCAACAGTTTTAGATTTTATTAAATAACTATACATGTCAGATAACTTGAAAAAGCCCCGTGATGCTAAAGGGGCGGAAAAACCCGGACCTCCAAAATTTCCAATTTGGATTTACCTTGTAATTCTTCTCTTACTCTTAACTATCCCTTATTTCTTTGCTAGTCCGGATGCCGGTAATAGGATTGAATACAGTACGTTTTTGCAGCATGTGAAGGAGGGTCATGTAGAGAGAGTTGTAATCGTGAATGGTGTAGAAATTAGAGGAGAGTATTTCCCCGCTGCCGTTGAGGAAGGTCGTGTAGAGTTCAACAGACCTCAGGAATCTCCATGGATGCTTTCTCAGCCATCTGAAACTTACGCTTTCACAAGTACGATGCTCGAAGGCGATGATATTCGACCGATTTTGGATGAACATGGCGTAATCTATGATGCTAAAATCGAGGAGAACTGGTTTGGCGGCATGCTTTTCTGGCTCATCCCACTATTCATTATTATTGCTTTCTGGATTTTCATTTTCAGAAGAATGAATCCCGGTTCTCAAGTACTAAATATCGGGAAAAATAAAGCCATGCTTTATGATAAGCAGGGTGAAAACAAGGTGACGTTTAAAGATGTTGCCGGGCTTTATGAGGCTAAAGATGAAGTAGAAGAAGTTGTAGAATTTCTGAAAAATCCCAATAAATTCACAAAATTAGGTGGTGCAATTCCCAAAGGTGTATTGTTAGTTGGCCCTCCTGGAACTGGAAAAACACTACTTGCCAAAGCTACAGCCGGCGAAGCCGACGTACCGTTTTTTAGTTTGAGTGGTTCGGATTTCGTTGAGATGTTTGTGGGTGTTGGTGCTGCCCGAGTACGTGATTTGTTCAAGCAAGCCAAGGAGAAAGCACCTTGTATTATCTTTATTGATGAGATTGATGCTATTGGTCGTACTCGTGGCCGTAGCCAAATGATGGGTTCGAACGACGAGCGTGAGAACACGTTAAACCAGCTTCTTGCAGAAATGGATGGTTTTAACACCGAAAAAGGTGTAATAATGATGGCAGCTTCTAACCGTCCTGATGTATTAGATTCCGCCTTATTGAGACCGGGTCGTTTTGACCGCCAGATTTTGGTTGATAAACCAGATTTAAAAGGTAGAATTGAAGTACTTGAGGTTCATAGCAAAAAGCTAAAGTTGAGTGAACAGGTAGATCTCGAATTGCTTGCCTCGCAGATTCCTGGTTTTGCAGGTGCTGAAATTGCAAATCTCTGTAATGAAGCGGCTTTGCTAGCAGCCCGCCGGTCTAAAGAGTCTGTAGAAATGATAGACTTTCAGGATGCCATTGAACGTGTGGTGGCCGGTTTGGAAAAGAAGAACAAGATTATCTCACCAAATGAGCGCAAGATTGTTGCTTATCATGAAGCAGGGCATGCTATCGTTGGGTGGTTCCTTGAGCATACTGATCCGGTAATGAAAGTTAGTATTGTGCCGAGAGGCTTTGCTGCTTTGGGTTATACTTTACAGACGCCTCTGGAAGACAGGTTTCTGATGACTACCGAAGAACTTAACGACAAGATTTGTGCACTTTTAGGTGGACGAATCAGCGAGGAAATCATTTTTGGAAAAATTTCTACAGGTGCCCAGAATGATCTGGAGCGCATATCAAAGATGGCTTACGCAATGGTATCCACTTATGGTATGAGTCCTAAATTAGGGTATATGACGGTTTATGATTCTCAAGCACAGGATGGAGGAACCGGCTTTTCAAAAAGATATTCTGAGCAAACAGCGCGAGAAATTGACTTAGCTGTTAAAGAAATTATTGATGAGTGCTACAGAAGAACGAAAAAACTACTCGAAGAAAAGAAAGATCTCTTGATAGAACTTTCAGAAACTCTTCTGGATAAAGAAATACTGGGTTCGAATGACTTGATAGATTTATTGGGTGAGCGCCCTTACGGTAATTATCCGCTTAGTAAAGAAAAAAGAGACAAGCTGAAAGCTCTGGAAGAAGAATCAGAAGCAAAAAAAGCTGAGGAAGCTGAGAAAAAATCGTCTGAAGATCAGGAAAAGGTTGACAAAGATGCAGTGGGTACTATAGATGATTCTTCCAAAAAAGCATCGGTTAATGATTCTGAGACTCCTGAAGATAATGGCGATACCGAAAAGGGCGGCAATGAAATGGAGAAGTCATCATAGTCTAATAAGGTGTTTTCTTGTTTAAAGCGTATTCAAGAATTATTCTTTGTACTGGGGCAGGAACTAATTAGTGGGTGCTGCCTGTTAGGTAATCTCACAAAATTTAGGAAAGCCGTTGGTTTACGTAACAAGAAAAACACATTTTAATGCAGCGCATCGCCTGCACAATCCAAACAAATCTGATGAATGGAATCAGAAGACCTTTGGAGATTGTAATCATGTAAATTGGCATGGGCACAATTATGTACTGGAAGTAACAGTTGCTGGTGAGCCTGATGTTGATACAGGATATGTGATTGATCTTGGACGGCTGAAAAAGATCATTCAGGATAATGTTATTTCTAAATGCGACCACCGTAATTTAAATTTAGATGTTGATTTCCTTAAGGATATCAATCCTACATCAGAAAATTTGGTGAAAGCATTTTATAATGAGCTTAAGAATGATATAGAAAAAGCCTGTGTTGAAGGCGGAAAGCTAGTATCCGTTAAACTTTTTGAAACGGAACGGAACATTGCTGAATATCGAGTTTCTATCTAACAACTATTACTATAGAGCATTTTTACCATGATTACATCCAACCTCAAGAAATTTTACGACCCCACTTTTACGGTATCGAATGGCTACAAGGAAAGTCTGCCTGATTTGCAGAATGGTCCAGCTTCGTTAATTGAAGGCGCCAATGTACCTATACAACAGGTTGGTATTTCTAATTTCAAACTACCACTTCAATTCCCAACACGTTCCGGTGATGTTCTAACCCTAGAAACTTCTGTTGATGGATATGTGCATTTAGATGCCGGAAAAAAAGGCATCAATATGAGTCGCATAATGCGTTCATTTTACAAATTCCAAAATGATGTCATGCATCAGGATGTTCTGGAGTATGTTCTAAGAATGTACCGGAAAGACCTTGATAGTAAAGAGAGTTTTATAAAACTCAATTTCAACTTCCCGATGCTGAAGGAGAGCCTGAGGTCAGACCTTTCCGGTTACCAGTATTATAGCGTAAGTCTTGAAGGCCACATGAATGAGCAGGGCGTGATGCGTAGATTCATCCACATGGATTTTGTATACAGCAGCGCTTGCCCATGTTCTTATGAATTAGCTGAACATGCCAGAGAAACCAGAAATGTTGCTGCTATACCTCATAGCCAACGTTCTGTTGCTAACGTTACTGTGGAAATCTCTGATGCTATGCATATCGAAGACTTGGTGGAAGTTTGCCGTGATGCTCTCAAGACGGAAACCCAGGTAATGGTAAAAAGAGAAGACGAACAAGCTTTTGCTGAACTAAATGGTGCATATCAAAAATTTGTGGAAGATGCCGCACGTCTACTTTATGAGAAGTTAGACGAACAAGCAAACATAAAAGATTTTGTAGTTCGTTGTGCCCACTTAGAAAGTTTACACAGCCATGATGCTGTAAGCCGCATTTGCAAAGGTGTCCCGGGTGGATTGCGCTAATGCCTCAAAAATAATGAAGCATATT
>SKIC01000309.1 GCA_007116685.1 Balneolales bacterium | reverse complement strand
GTTGCTACCGGACGTCGAGGACGACGTCCTACGGTGGTGGAAGACCTCAGCGGAGAACTTATTACATATTCCTACGGTATTGTCCGCCGACATCGTAAAGAGCACGGGAAATTTCGCCCAGGGAGCAGGATTTCACTGTTTCCATTAGTTCCTCAAACACATTCCCTCCTTCTCTGGCAACTTTTTGCAAACGCTTAAGGGCAGTTTCACTGTCAACCTGGTTTCTGTGCCAGAAGGTATTCAGGCTTTTGATCTGATTCTCCTTTTCCTCTGTAGAAGACCGAATCAGGGCGATTTCCTCTTCCTCTTCTTTGGTCTTTTTATCCGACAGGAATGTATTTACACCAATGATGGGCAGTTCGCCATTGTGCTTTTTGGTTTCGTAATAGAGCGATTCTTCCTGAATTTTCCCACGCTGATACATAGTTTCCATAGCTCCCAAAACTCCGCCACGTTCGGTAATCCGATCAAATTCGGCAAGAATGGCATCTTCCACCAAATCGGTGAGTTCTTCAATCACAAAAGAGCCCTGTAATGGGTTTTCGTTTTTCGCCAATCCTAATTCTTTGTTGATAATCAACTGAATAGCAACGGCTCTTCGAACGGATTCCTCAGTCGGGGTGGTGATGGCCTCATCGTAAGCGTTGGTGTGCAGGGAATTACAATTATCGTAAATCGCCATCAAGGCCTGCAAGGTGGTGCGGATATCGTTAAACTGAATTTCCTGAGCATGCAGCGAACGTCCGCTGGTTTGGATGTGATATTTCAGCTTCTGAGATCTGTCGTTTGCAGTGTATTTGTTTCTCATGGCCACCGACCAAATCCTACGTGCTACACGGCCAATTACGGCATATTCCGGGTCTAATCCATTGCTGAAAAAGAAACTGAGGTTGTGAGCAAAATCATCAATGGAAAGTCCGCGAGACAGATAATACTCCACAAACGTAAAGCCATTAGCCAGGGTAAAGGCCGCCTGAGTAATTGGATTCGCTCCGGCTTCCGCAATATGATATCCTGAGATAGAAACAGAGTAATAATTGCGCACTTTTTTCTCAGTGAAGTAGGTCTGAATATCACCCATCATACGAAGCGCAAATTCTGTGGAAAAAATACAGGTGTTTTGCGCCTGATCTTCTTTCAGAATATCCGCCTGAACCGTACCACGAACCACTTGCAGCGTATGGGCTTTGATGCGTTGGTACGTTTCCTTATCCACAAGATGATCACCGCTGATTCCCAATAATCCCAAACCAAATTGGTCGTTGTTTTTTGGGATTTCAGCATTGTAAAACGGGCGGTCTGCTTCTCTGGACTCAAAATATTTGCGGATTTTATTCTCCGCCTGCTCCCATTGCCCTTGCTCACGCAAATGGCGCTCCACTTCCTGATCAATGGCCGTGTTCATAAACATAGCCAGAATCATGGGTGCCGGACCATTTATCGTCATGGAAACCGACGTGCTGGGCTTGGTGAGCTCAAAACCGGAGTAGAGCTTTTTCATATCATCAACAGTACAAATACTCACACCGGAATTTCCCACTTTTCCGTAAATATCCGGGCGATGATCGGGGTCTTCGCCATAAAGGGTAACGGAATCAAAAGCGGTGGACAAACGCGCCGCAGGCATTCCTTCGCTGAGATAATGAAATCTTTTGTTCGTACGCTCAGGAGTTCCTTCTCCGGCAAACATTCTCGTCGGGTCTTCGCCCTCTCGTTTGAATGGGAACACTCCGGCTGTGTATGGGAAATAGCCCGGCAGATTTTCTTTCAACGCAAAGCGTAGTCGCTCACCTTTGTCTTTATAACGAGGAAGTGCCACTCTCGGAATTTTTGATCCGCTCAAAGATTCCCTCCATAATTTATTCTGAATGGATTTATCGCGGATTTTCACCTCGAAAACATCGGCACGATATTTTTCGGCGAGTTCATCCCAGCCGTCTAGAATACTTAAACTTACAGCGTCCAATTTGCTTCTCCAGTGTTCGCGCATTTCCGTGAGACGTTTTTCCATCACTTCCCGATCTTCCGGCTTCCAGTTTTCAATCTGAGCCAGAGTACCGTCCACCTGATGTAATTTGGCCGCAATTTCGGTTTGCTCATCCGCCCAGGTGTGATAATCGTGCAAAGTTTCAGAAATCTCGCTTAAATACCGGATTCGTTTTGCGGGGATAATGGTTGCAAATTGAACTTCTTGAGCCGGTTGGGGATTGTTATAAATGCTTGTCTCCCAATCCAACTCATAATGCTCGTTAATACGATTTACCATTGCTTTGAACAGACGATTTACACCTTCGTCGTTAAATTGTGCTGCGATGGTTGGAAATACCGGAATATCGGTATCACCAGCGTGCCACAAACCGTGATTTCGTTTGTACTGCTTGCGAATGTCGCGTAAAGCATCCAGAGAGCCTTTTTTCTCGAATTTGTTCAAAACGATGAAATCCGCCAGATCCAGCATATTGATTTTTTCAAGCTGAGTGGCGGCGCCGTACTCGCTGGTCATCACGTAGGTTGAAATATCCACCAAATCCACGATTTCCGCATCGCTCTGGCCAATTCCGCTGGTTTCCACAATGATGAGATCAAATTCCGCAGCCTTACACAAAGCTACGGCGCCACGAACAGAATCGCTTACCGCACGATTGGAGGCACGGGTAGCCAAACTGCGCATAAAAACACGATCGGTGTTTACGCTGTTCATTCGGATGCGGTCTCCCAATAATGCTCCACCGGTTCGTTTTTTGGATGGGTCGATGGATATTACCGCAATATTTTTGTCTTCAAATTCGGTTAAAAAACGACGGATAATCTCGTCAGTCAGTGATGATTTCCCGGCTCCACCTGTGCCTGTAAGCCCGAGTAGTGGGATTTTCTTCTCAGATACCGGGATTTCCTTATCTCCGGAAATCAATTTTCCATCGCGATAGCTTAACAAACCGGACTCATCATTTTCGATCGCCGAAATTAACCGGGCAATCACACGGTTTTCTCGTGAAGTAATATTTTTGGGACTTACCGGATCAATTTCTGTGGTTTTGAAATCGCATTCCTTCAACATCTGATTAATCATCCCCTGCAAGCCGAGTGTGCGGCCGTCTTCCGGAGAAAAAATTCTAGCCACACCGTGATCATGTAACTCCTTGATTTCCCGGTCAACAATTACACCACCGCCACCGCCATATACCCGAATATGTCCGGCACCGCGCTCTTTGAGTAAATCCACCATATACTTGAAATACTCCACATGTCCGCCCTGATAAGAACTGATTGCAATTCCCTGCACATCTTCCTGAATAGCGCAGTTTACGATATCATTTACAGACTGATTATGGCCCAAATGAATAACCTCAGCGCCACTGCTTTGTAAAATTCTGCGCATGATATTAATACTGGCATCGTGGCCATCAAATAGAGAAGCAGCAGTCACAAAACGTACTTTATTTTTGGATTTATACGGCTTAGGCATGACCATTTCGGACTGCACCTGATTTTTGGCTTCGGTTTTTTGGGACGACATAGGTTGAAATATTGATTAATCGATATGTGAAAGCGCTTTTAAGATAAGCAAAAGCGAAAGAAGATGAATCTTAAGGTTGGTAAAAAAATCCAAATTGGGAGGCGGGGAAATGAGGGGTTAGGGTTTAGAGTTTTCCCGTAGGGATGCCTTTGGCAAGGGTTTAGGGGTTTTTGTCGAACGTTGAAGGTCGAAGGTTTTGGGATTGGTGCGGTTGGCGAAGAATTCATTGATAATAATCTATTTGGTGCCAAAATTGGGGTTTGTTTGCAAATCGATTTCTTGACTACAGCTCAAGCTCCGGAGGAGCGGAATATTGGTAGCCCGGGGTCGAGCGGAGCGATACCCCGGG
>SKIC01000239.1 GCA_007116685.1 Balneolales bacterium | reverse complement strand
TCATACCAATCAAGTTATTGCTCTTGAACCAATAGGGATCAACTTCTCTATGTGAATCATGAGTGATAAGATGCTTACTGCGTTTTGACAAAGATTCTGCAACCACATCCATCGTTTTATAAATCCAGTTTAGCTTGTCAATGTCGTTTCCGTAAACCTTGATGAAGGAGTCGTAGAAATTGTCGAATTGTTCGTCTAATCGACGGCTTAAGAGAGCCGCATGTTTGTGGGATTTATATCTTTGTTTGAGTTGCTCTAGGATAAATTCTTTCTTATCAATGCTAGCCCAGGTTGATGCGTCCGGAATATTTACTTCGGAAATTTCGTACATAAAATCTGTGTTGAATGTAGTTTACAGTTATCTCAGGATACTTTTTCGAGAACCGAACTTGGTACTTCGGCCATGGCGCCTTTCAGAGCAGCCATATTTGCAGCATAATAATTAGCCAGTGCCAATGATTCATCCCAGCCACGGTCATTTAGTTTATTGTGTATCAGTGCGGCCGTAAATGAATCACCAACGCCAACAGAATCACCTTTAGAGGTGTCTATCGCTACGGGTCCTTCTATGAAATGAGAATTTTTTGTGATGATTTCGCAACCTTTAGCTCCTTTTGTTTTACAAATAGCCTGTATGGAAAACTGATTCAGCAAAAGGGCTTTGGTTTCCAATGAGCTTTCCAGAAGAGTTGGTAATTGTTCAAATTCATCTTCATTCAATTTTACCACATTGGCAAATTCTAAGGATTTGCTGATAATTTCAGCATTATAGTGTGGAGGTCTGAGGTTTATATCAAAAACACGTAGTGAATTTTCCGGAGCTGTCTCTAGAACTTTATATATGGTGTTTCGGGTCTCAGCACTGCGCTGTGCTAAACTACCAAAACAGATGGCATCTGCGCTTTTTGCAAGTTCTTTCAAGTCTTTACTAAACTCGATATAGTCCCACGCTACGTTCTCGTGTATGGTATAGGATGCTTCATTATCCTCCATTTTAACACTAACTGTTCCTGTAGCGTATTCATCTGTTTTTTGGATATGATTGACCGGAACTTTTCTTCTTTGCAAAAAAGAGTACAGTTCTTTGCCATCATCATCATTTCCGATTTTAGTGACTACACAGCCTTTACTACCAAGTCTGTTAGCATGATAAGCGACATTAGCGGGTGCTCCCCCGGGACGACGATAATGTTCAAATTCATCCCAAAGCAGTTCACCAATTCCAATTATTGTTTTTTTACTCATAGTTTATTCTTTTGAGGTCAATCGACCATCAATTATAATTCAGCCTAAAAGTTGAGAATTTCATCCAATTACGATAACAAAGACAGCGTGGTAAATCAAAAAAACATGTTTTATTTATTCCTGTTTTGTGTATTGGACATAAAGCAAAGCAACAAGTGTGGCTCCGAAGTAGAAAAAGGTGTTTGCAGTACCTCCAAAATTACCAATAAGTCGGAGACCGTAAGATAGAATCACAAAAACAAATAAGCTCATTACCAATCCGGCATACATCCACTTTTTTTCGGTGCCAACCAGAAATTCTTTCTTAAATAAACTCATCACGAAAAATACTACAACTAAAGTTTCGGTGATAGCAATGGTGTAATAGGGTAAAATCAAACCACCGGGTAGAGAACCTAACCAGGTTTCCCCAAAATCATTTATAAATCCGTCAGGGATACCAAATGGAATCCATTTGTTTAAGGATGCTAATCCAAAGGTTGCCAGAAATAAAGCGGTAATTGCCAATCTGACCGAAGTTGCAAGATATTTTTCGTTCATGTATATATAATATGCTTTTGAGAATCACTATCATTTAAAATAGAATCTGCACCCCAAAACGTTCAGATGTTAGTGTATTATCCCGAGGTAACTTTATGTGCGGTAAAGCAAAATGGATGAAAATTATTTAATAGCACTCGTTCGAGCTAGAATGCCTTTTGGCAAATACAAAGATTGGTATTTGACCAATTTACCGGTTTACTATTTGGAGTGGTTTGCCCGGGAGGGTTTCCCTGAAGGTAAATTGGGTGGCCAACTTGCAACCATGTACGAAATCAAAACCAATGGGCTGGATGAAATACTGAAACCCATAATTCGAAAAAATCGCTGAGGATATATTTAAACACTATAATTTGAATGGATTTTATAAAATGTCACCACCAAAAGTTTACTGTGTATTCATCCTCATAAATCCTTCCCAGGCCAACATCACGCACTTTGATCGTGTTGGGTATTCGGAAAGCGTTTCTACTAAAGCTTGAAGCTCCGGCTGGTTCTCTAGCTCATTTTCAGCCTTAAGGTTTTCAAATAATTGGGGGATATCTAAGCCATTATTATTGGCATTACATAAAATTTCTGCGGAGGCAGTGCAAATCATGCACCCTTTACCATCCCAGGTAAGGGTGCTTTTTTTATCCATAAAAAGTTTGATATGGTCGCCACAGGTTTGATTAATGGCTTCTTCAAATTGCACTACAGTTTCCGGTTCTCCCTTCCATTGTGGAGCTTGGTATTTCTTGAGCAGAATACCGGAGTAGGTTCCCATAACTAATCGGTAGTGCCGGGTTGATTTTCGGTATCGGGCTTTGGTGCAGGATCTTCCGGAAGTACTTTTTTATGGAAGATCAGCATGGTTATGATTGCCACGCTTATGGCCATATCTGCAACGTTGAAAATGTATGGGAAAACCTGCCAGCCATTAATGGTGAGGCTAAAATGGATAAAATCTACCACATGCCCATCAAGTACTCCGCCATAGCCTTCAATTCGAGCCATAAAAATTCTGTCGGATATATTTCCGAGAGCACCGCCGATAATCAATCCCATGAGTAGCATATACGCCATATTGCCCTCTTTGTAGGTTTTCCAGACGTATCCAATAATCAGGATTGATGCAGCAATAGCAACGAGACTGATAACCCATGTCTCTGCCCAACTAATTCCCATGGCCATGCCGGGATTTTTAGTGTAGAACAGGTTCAACCAGCCTTCTATCAGTACTTTGCTGTGAAGTTCAGGAGAGGTACGAATAATGTACTTGGTGACTTGGTCCAGTAATACTACCAGACCAGCCGCACCTGCAAAGACGTACCATTTTTTTTGGTCTTCAGACAAATCCGTTTATCTGCGTTTTAGTTTAGCTTCAATACTGATTTGTGTGTGTGGTACAGCTTCTAATCTTCCTTTAGAGATTTTCTTACCGGTTACTTTGCACACACCATAGGTTTTATTGTCAATTCTTACCAGTGCATCTTCAAGGTATTTGAGGAATTTTCTGGTTCTATTGTAGAGCATGTAGGTTTTTTCACGCTCCTGTGCATCGGTGCCGGCATCTGCCATGTGGAATGAATAAGCTGACTCGTCAGAAGTATTTTCAGTACTGTCTTTCAAGGATTGAGACAGCATTTCAAGGTCTGCAAGCGCTTCTTCACGTTTTTTTAGAATAATCTCACGGAAATACTCCAAATCTTCGTCGTTGTATGGAGAAACACGTTCGGTTTGTTCAGAATTACCCATTTTATACTCTGTAGGTTAAGAATTAATAGTTCGGCGAATGGCGATAGTGCATTTCATATTATCGATATCCCATTCTTTGGTAAAATCGCTATCGACCATATCGTTAGTAGTAATTTGTTCAGCTAATGTCTCATCCATTATGTAAGACTTCATCAACTCAACAGAAGATACGACCTTTTCGTCAGCAGTAATACTGATTTCGATACGATCTGTAACTTCAAAATCAGCTTCTTTACGCATATTTTGAACCCGATTAACAAATTCTCTGGCAATACCTTCGCTTACGAGTTCATCGTTCAGCTCAGTATCAACAGCCACAGATAAACCAGATTCTGTTTCAACTGACCAGCCCTCCAATCCGGTGCGAACTACATCGATTTCCTCAGTATTCAACTGCACGGATTCGGTATCATCCAAATCAATTGAAATATATCCTTTTTGTTCCAGGATCGTGATTTGATCTGAACTCAGATTCTTGATGGCCGGCGTAAGTTTCTTCATCATCTTGCCGTACTTTTTTCCCAATGCAGGGAAATTTGGCTTAGCACTTTTGTGAACAATGCCGGAATCATCGGTTACATATTCGATATCCTTTACATTCACTTCCTCTAGAATGATGTCTTTTACCAATTCTAATGCAGATTCCTCCTCTTTTCCTTTTACAGGAAGAATAATGCGAGACAAAGGTTGCCGTACATTGATATTGGTCTTGTTTCGAACCCGCAATACGAGCGAGCAGACAGTGCGCGCCAATTCCATTCGGAATTCGAGGTTTTTGTCAATGGATGTTTCCTCAACCGTTGGGTAAAAAGATAAATGTACTGATTCTTCTTCGTTGCCAACTACATCAGTTAGGCGCTGGAAAAGCCACTCGCTCAAAAACGGAGCTACCGGACTTACCAATTTGGTCACATTTAGCAGGCACTCATACAATGTTTGATAAGCAGAAGTTTTATCAAGGCTTTTACCTTCTTTCCAGAACCGGCGGCGGCTTCTTCTTACATACCAATTACTGAGTTCTTCAACAAACTGCTCTATCTGGCGAACGGCTTTGGTTGGCTCATACTCTTCCAGATATTGGTCCACCATTTTGATGGTGCTGAATTGGCGTGAGATAATCCAACGGTCAATTTCCGGGCGGTCACTGATGCTTATAGGATTACCATTATAGGTAAACTCATCAATGTTCGCATACATTGCGAAGAAGGAATAGGTATTCATCATAGTACTGAAGAGTTTTCTTTGAACTTCTTTCAGACCATCTTCGCTGAATTTAAGATTATCCCAGGGAGATGAATTACTCATCATGTACCAGCGTGTTGTATCAGCACCGAACTGGCGAATGGTTTCAAAAGGATCAACCGTGTTTCCTTTTGATTTACTCATTTTTTCGCCATTGGCATCTAAAACGAGTCCGTTAGAAACTACATTACGATAGGCCGGTTGGTCAAAAAGCATGGTTCCCAAAGCGTGTAAGGTGTAAAACCAGCCACGGGTTTGATCCACACCTTCCGCAATAAAATCACCGGGGAAATTGTCTTTAAATTTCTCTTTGTTTTCAAAAGGATAATGCCACTGAGCAAAAGGCATAGAACCGGAATCGTACCAAACATCAATTAAATCGGTAACCCGGCGCATAGTGCCACCGTTTTCGCTTTCCCATGTAATATCATCGATATAGGGGCGGTGCAGGTCGATTTCTTTATCTTTTGGGATGCCCGCTTTATCACGCAATTCTTCGATACTTCCAATACAAACCATTTCGGAAGGATCATTTTCATTTATCCAGATTGGTAGTGGCGTTCCCCAATAACGCTGCCGCGAAATGGCCCAATCCACATTGTTTTCCAGCCAAACTCCAAACCTGCCGCTCCCGGTACTTTCCGGTTTCCAGTTGATTCCTTTGTTGATTTCAACCATTCGGTCTTTGATGGCGGTTGTTTTGATAAACCAGGATTCCACAGGATATGACATTAAAGGTGTGCCTTTTCGCCAATCGTGTGGGTAGTTGTGCAAATAGGTTAAATGCTTATACATCAATCCACGCTCTTTCAGATTGCGAATGATGTTTTTGTCGGCTTCCTTGAACCATTGCCCGGCAAAATCAGTAATGGTCTCATCAAAACAGCCATCTCGGTTTACCGGATTATAGAGAGGAATACCTTCTTGTTTGCACACTTCAAAGTCATCAGCACCGAAAGCAGGAGCACAATGAACAATGCCCGTACCGTCTTCGAGGGTCACAAAATCAGCTGAAACAACTCTCCATGCGTCTTTTTTATCATAGCGTTTGGTGCTGTAGTCGAAAACAGGAGTATAGGTTTTTCCAACCAAATCAGAGCCTTGATAATGCTCCAAAATCTCATATTCCTCATCGCCCAGTGCATTCCCGATTAAGTCTTTTGCAAGAATCAGATTGATATCGGTGTCATTCAGGCGTGTTTTAATCTTCACATATTCAATTTCGCTTCCAACCGCCAGAACCATATTTGAAATGAGGGTCCACGGTGTGGTTGTCCATGCAAGGTAGTAGGTGTTTTCCTGATCATCCGCTTTAAAAGTGACAAAAACGGATGGGTCTTGAACTTCTTTATAACCTAAGCTTACCTCATGCGAACTCAGAACAGTTCCACTACCCGGAGAATACCATTGAATTTTATACCCTTTATAGAGTAAATCCTTTTTCCAAAGTTCTTTAAGCGACCACCAAACAGACTCGATATAATTATTTTCAAAGGTGATATACGGATTTTCAAGATCAACCCAGTATCCCATACGGCGGGTGAGGTCATCCCAGAGGGTTTTGTATCGAAGGACACTCTCACGGCAGTGTTTGTTGTATTTTGCTACTCCGTATTCTTCAACCTGGGCTCTGCCCTCTAGGCCAAGTTCTTTTTCTACTTCAATTTCTACGGGTAATCCGTGCGTATCCCAACCGGCTTTACGCTCTACTTTGAAACCTTTGAGGGTTTTGAAGCGGCAAAACAAGTCTTTGACCGTTCTCGCCATAACATGGTGAATACCGGGCTTACCATTTGCAGTGGGCGGTCCTTCAAAAAAGGTGAAAGGTATACCGTCCTCTCGGGTGGATACACTTTTCTTAAATATATCGTTATCCTTCCACCATTCCAGAATCTCAAGTTCCGTTTTGGCGTAATCGAGTTGTTTTACTTCTTTAAATTTATTCTTCATGAATTTCAGAAAATCCGCTTTTTTACAAATGGAATAAGTCGGTAAAGATACAAATTAAATATATAACCAACGTAACACATACTAATGATAGAACAACAAAACGAAGAAAGAATGAGCGCCTTGAAAATCCGAAACCTGTTTGCTTTGGCACTTATCCTACTTATGATTTCTTGCAGCGCTGAAGTTACTAAAGATGCATTAAAGGATGAAATTCAGAATCTTCAGGAAGAATTGCATGCAATCAGCCTGGCTGGAGCAGATGAACAGCAATTGCGCCAGGTAAGTAAAAAGCTTCAGGAAAAAATCACAGAATACATTGAAAGATTCCCGGATGATGAGATGGTGCCGGATTTACTATTTTATCGAGCCAATGTGGAAGCAGAGTTGTTGCAAAGCTATGAGGAAGCCATTGATAGCTTGCAGAAACTTCTGACAATTTTTCCAGATCACGAACATAGTGAAAGGTCCTTGTTTTTGATAGGATATACCTATTCAGAGAAAATGGAAGATTTTGAGTCTGCCGGTCATATTTACCGAAGATTTCAAGAGATGTATCCTGACAGTGAATTAATCTCAATCGTTGAATTCCAATTGGAGAATATGGGTAAGCGCCCGGAAGATTTTGATTTTTTGCGGGATTTACCCCGGGATTAATGCTTTTTAGTACAGAGTTGCCGGATTGCTATAAATCTTTATTTTAACTCCTTCCAATTTTGATTGTTTAATTATTCAAAACTTACTTATGAAAACCATTTCTGAAATCCGTCAAATCACAAAAGAAGAACCTTATCAGGTAGTATTTGTTTGTTTGGGGAATATTTGTCGTAGCCCAACCGGAGAAGGGTTATTTCAGCATTTGGTAAATGAGAGGGGATTAGAACATTATTTTGTGATTGATTCAGCCGGCACAGCAGCCTATCACGTTGGCGAACCTGCTAATTCAAAAAGCAGGATGATTGCCAAAGAAAGAGGTGTAGAATTACACTCCAAGGCACGCCAGTTTAGCCCTAGCGATTTTGGGATTTTTGATTTGATAATCGCTATGGATAAGGAAAACAAAAAAAACATCCTTGCATTAGCAGGCTCAGATGCAGATAAAAACAAAGTGATGTTGATGAGAGATTTTGATCCAAAACCGGGAGATGGTAATGTGCCCGACCCTTATTATGGTGGATTAGATGGATTCGTATCAGTATTTGATATCGTAAAACGTAGTTGCGCCAGCCTTCTCGATCAACTCCAACCACATATAAAATAAAAATAGTGCTTCCGAATACGCTCAGGAGTCATATTGAAGAAAATATTCCCCAGAAAATTCAGCGTAGCGTGAATTTGTCGGGTGGAAGTATCAACGAAGCGGTAAAACTGCTTTTGGATGATGGAACCGAAATTTTCCTCAAGTGGAATAGTGGTAAGTACCAAGAAATGTTTGAGGTTGAACAAAAAGGCCTCGAAACTTTGCGAAATGCTGATTGCGGATTTTTGATTCCAAATATTTTCGCATCCGGCACAACCCCAGACAACCAATACACTTGGCTATTATTGGAATACGTGGATCAGGGCAGGAGTGATGGTCCATTTTTTGATTATTTCGGAGCCAGACTTGCTCAATTACATTCTAATACAGCCGGGGAGTATGGTTTAGCGTATGATAACTTTATTGGTAGATTGCCTCAAAAAAACTCAAAAATTGCCAACTGGAACGAGTTTTTTGTCACAAACAGACTAGAGCCACAGCTTAGTCAGGCAATTAACTCCGGTCTTCTTGACTACCAGGTTGGCGAGAATTTTGAGCGATTATTTTCCCGACTAGATGATTTAATCCCGAATTCTCCACCAAGTTTGCTGCATGGTGATTTATGGAGTGGCAATTTTCTGGCTGCAAAAAACGGAGACCCGGTTCTGATTGATCCTGCTGTGTATTACGGACACAGAGAAATTGAATTAGCATTTACCAAGCTTTTTGGAGGTTTTTCGTCCAATTTCTACAAATCATATAATGAACAATGGCCACTGGAACCCGGTTTTGAGGATAGAGTTGCAATTTTCAATCTGTATCCGCTTCTTGTTCATGTTAATTTGTTTGGCAGAGCATACACAAGCCAAGTAATATCAATAATTAATAATTTTTAAGCGTGTTAAAAAAGTTTCCTTACACATCAATTGTATCTCTTGTACCCTCATTAACTGAGTTATTATTCAGTTTTGGCTTGGGACATTTTATAAAAGGAAGAACCAAGTTTTGTATTCATCCGGTTATTGAGGTGATGGATGTGCCCGTAATTGGTGGCACGAAAAATCCGAATATCGATAAAATCAAAAAGCTCAAGCCGGATATTGTTATTGCCAATAAAGAGGAAAACCGCAAAGAGGATATCGAAGAACTTGAGAAATTCACGAAGGTGGTTGTAACAGAGATCAAAACGGTTGAAGAGGCGATATCGTGGATTGAGGAACTGGGAAAAATCTTAAATACTGAGGATAAAGCTGAGCATATCCTCCAAAATATCAAATGGAAACTGGAAGAAAAGCAGGAGAATTATCCTCCGAAGAAAACAGCCTATTTGATTTGGAGAGAACCGTGGATGAGTATTGGCAATGATACCTATATCCATGATGTAATGGCTAAATATGGCTTGGTAAATATTTTTTCTGGTGAAGAACGCTATCCGGAATTCGATTTGGACGAATTAGCAGATAAAGAACCCGAATTAATTCTATTGAGCTCAGAACCCTTTCCATTCAAGCAAGAACACATTCAGGAAATCAAACGGTTTTGCCCCGACACCGAAATTCAACTGGTTGATGGAGAATGGTTTTCCTGGTATGGTTCCAGAATGGTAGAGGCATTCTCGAAGCTTAATGATTGGCGCCAACGCTGGTAAAGCACGTGTCTGAAATTACAAAACTACTATCTAGGCACGAAGAATTGATATGAGGCGTTATTTTTCCTGAGTTCGGCTTCGCAAGTTCCTTATCTTCCATCTATGAAAAAATTACCTTTACTCTTCATTTTATTCTTTGTGGCATCCTGTGCTTCAGTGGAGGAAGTCTCAACAGAATCTGAATCTGCAGCCCAGCAGGAGAGAGAATCATCCGTAGAAAACAAAATTAAAACCAACTCTTATTTCATAAGAGGAGTGTCCGCTTTTGAAATGGGAGAAATGGATTTGGCAGTTTCATTGCTTTCGGAAGCATATAAACTTTCCCCGAACGAGCCCGGGATTCAATATGCTTTGATGGATGCCTACTTAAAAACCGGCGATACTTCAAGTGCTGTCTATTTTGGGGAATCAGCAGTTCAGCTTTCACCAAAAAATAAATGGTACAGACTCAGGTTGTCAGAAGCATACCGACAGAGTGGTCGTTTTGAGGATACCATTTCTCAATTGCATGAAATTTTGGAAATTTATCCAACAGAGCTTGATATCCTCTTTTTAATTGCCGGGATAGAATCTCGCCGCGGTCGTTTTGAGCAATCCAATCAGGCTTATCAAAGGGTAATTAACCTTATTGGCCCGGATAGGAATGTGTATTTCCAGATGTTTCAAAACTACAGCTCAATGGGTGATCAGGAAAAGGCACTCAAGCAATTAGAAAATATCAGAGACATAGAACCCGGAAATGTGCCGGTTTTACAAACGCTGAGTCAATTCTATCTGGAAACCAATCAGGTAGAAAAGGCGATGGAAGTTTTGGAGTTAGCACTGGAAGAATCCCCCAATGATCCTGAATTATTGATTAGTCTTGCCGATGTTTATATCAGTCAGGGAAGCTGGAATGATGCGGGTAATATTTTGATGGGTATAGTCGAGGATGTGAACCTCGGAGTGAATGCAAAACTCGAAATTTTGCAGTATGTGATGAGTCGCCACTTTGGGGATATGAGCAATCAGGCAATTTCAGAATTACTGGATGCTATGATAGCCATGATGCTCACTTTGCACGATGATAATGGCTACGTACATGCGCTAATTGCTGAGCACTATTCAGAGTTGAATGATTTTGATAAAGCTCTCTACCACCTTGAGCAAACCACAAAATTACTGCCTGATAACGAATCTGCGTGGCGCCAAAGATTGCAGACCTATTACGCCGCAGGCGATTACGATAGCGTGATTTCCGTTGGTAAAGAAGCCAACGATAGAATTCCTGATGATGCTTTTATTCAATTTTTTATAGGGGGAGCTTATTTGCTTCAGGATGATAATGAGCAGGCTGTCTACTGGCTTCAAAGAGCGGTTGATATGCCATCCAGAAGGAATTTCCGATCAATTATAGCCGGAACTTTGGGTGATGCACACGCCGGCAAAGATAACTGGGAAGATGCCGACGAAGCCTACGAATTTGCGCTTAGGTTAGACCCTGAGAATGACGTTGCCCTTAATAATTATGCCTATTTCCTTTCTGAGCGTAACGAAAGACTGGAATACGCCAAGGAGATGTCTCGTAAAGCTCTTAATGCAAGCCCGAATAATGCGGCTTATCTCGATACTATGGGATGGATTTATTTCAAATTGGGGGATTACGAACAAGCTCAAAAGTACATTAGAGCCTCAATTGATACTGGTTCGGCATCTGCTACCGTTTTGGAACACATGGGGGATGTGTATGATAAACTCGGTGATACAGAAAATGCCATCAAATATTGGCAAAAAGCTTACGAAAAGGACGATAGCCGGGATTATCTTCGTGAACGTTTACCAGGTATCTAAGGAGTTATGACGTGACCTTTCGCCTGTTTGCGTTTGCAATACTCTTGGTACTCGTTTTTAGTTCCTGCCGAACAATGTACACCTTACCGTCTGAAATCGACGAAGATTTTCAATCCTCTGAGAAAAGCGTAGCCGAAGTGATCGATATGGTTCGGCAAGGTAATCGTCCGGTTGGTATTGAAGGTCGCGCACGGGTGCAAGTTTCGGCTCCGGGAGAAAGAGAACGTGTGGTTGTTGAATTCCGTGCAGTTGCTGAGCAAACGGTACTGAGAGTCCGAAATAGTCTTGGTATAGAAGGCGCTCGCTTGTTTATTGATACCGACTCCGTACTAGTTTACGATAGAATTAATGATACAGCCATTAAAATGGATAGAGAAACGGGAAGCCGGTTTTTGATTCAGGGAATCAGCGCCATTGAACTTATGGATGTCTTATTCCCAAAGTTAAATGAGGATTTTAGAGGCAGGGTTTACGAAAGTTCAGATTCTTTCCTGCTTTTTGCGAGAAACGGAAATAGATATTTTGTAGATAAGCACACCGGAGATATAAAACGCATCTACAAAAGAACTCCGGATCATTATTGGGCAACCTTCCGTTTTGATAATTTTACAGACAGAGATGGATACCGATATCCGAGCCGTGCGCAGGTTTTGAGTTACGATGAGAAATCTAATATCTTTATACTTATCCAAAATATCTCGTTTCTATCTGAAGATTCTACCATAGTCCCTGAAATTCCGGGCCACATTTCCATAGATCGCTTATGAAGTACTTTACCGTTTTTGCGGTTTTTTTCGCGTTGGTGCTAGAGAGTACGGAAATTGCTGCCCAAAATTTTCGACAACAGCGTCTGGAATTACAGCAACAGCAACAACAAACCAGATCTGAAATTCAAAGTTTAAGACGCCAAATTTTAAGCTATCAGCAGGAAATTACCCGAACAGCCAGCCGATACGAAGAAGCATTTGCCCGCTTCGAAAATCTTGAAAGAGAAATTTCGGTTCGCAATGGCATCGTATCATCTCTGAATCAGGAGCGGAATCAAATCAATCGGGAATTACAGGTAACATCACAGAATATTGAGGTTTTAAAAAACGATCTCGCAACTTTGATTGAGAATTATAAGCAAACGCTTACTTATATCTACAAACATGGCAGAACACCGGAAACAGCAATGTTATTAACAGCCGGTTCCATCAACCAAATGCTCCGCAGGTCATATTATTTGCGGCGTTTTGAAACGTATCGTCAGCAACAGGCGGATCAAATTGAAGAGGCCAGACTAGAATTAGAAGCTCAGGAAAAAGAACTTTTAGCCCTCCAAAGAAGAAATACTGCAAATATCGCTGAGACAGAGCGCGAGCAGGAAACACTGCGCGAACGTATGCAGGAACAGGAAAGTCTGATTGCTGTTTTGCAGCGCGATCGCCGTTCTTTGGAATCGGAATTGGAGCGGACACGAAACGAAGTAAACGAATTTGAACGCTTACTCACTGAGGCAATTGAAGAAGAAGAGCGCTTGCGGATTGCAGAAGAACAGCGATTGAGAGAATTGGAAGCAGAGCGCCAAAGACGTCTTGCTATGGCTGAAAACGTACGCTCCACGGGCGATGCCGTAGCTCCGGAAGTAGCCCGCCCATCGGTGCCAAGAACCGCAGGACATATTCCTACTGAGACCGAACTCAATGATTTGGCGCAATCCTTTGGCAGGCAAAAAGGGTATTTGCCGCTGCCGGTAGCAAATGGTGTGGTTTCTACCCGTTTTGGAAACAGAAGGCATCCCTTATACGGTACTACTATTAACAATCCCGGAGTAGATATTGCTGCCGAAGCCGGCAGTGAAGTTAAAGCTGTTCATGACGGATATGTTTTTGCGGTACGCGTAATTCCGGGCTATGGAGATGCCGTTTTTGTAAATCACGGAAAGTACAGAACAGTTTACGCCAATCTTAGCGAAGTTAGGGTGAGAAACCAACAATTTGTAAGCGCGGGAGAAGTTATAGGTCTGTCAGGAACCGAGAATTCACTTAGAGGGATATCTCTTTTCTTTATGATTCGCGAAGGCTCAACAAATGTTGATCCTGAGCAATGGTTTGCGAGGAATTAAACCCTTGAACCTCGTATTTTAGGTCTTTGTCAACACATATCTATCAAAAATTAACATGAACAAACCCGCAAGGGCATTTGCCTACGGAAATTTATCTTTTTTCACTGGTGCTGTAGTGTATGTATTTACACAAGGCGTGATTCCTTTCACAGAAGAACCTGGGACTTTAGCAACAGTAGTTTTAATCGGATTTATGCTGGTCTATGGAAATCTTGCTTTTGTGATGTCTCGAAGATTTGCCAGAAAGATGGCTGGCATAGAATGGTTCCCATTCTTTATGGCTGGAGTTTTGGTGTTACCGGCTCTGTTTTTAGCTTTTATAACTGAGATTTTCCGCTCAGACGAAGCCCGCTATTTCTACTATGCGGCCATTGTTGTGGCAGCTTTTCTGGGTTCCCATTTA
>SKIC01000272.1 GCA_007116685.1 Balneolales bacterium | reverse complement strand
GGGAATTGGTTTGGTCTGATGAGTTCGATGGCGATGAGTTAGATCTCACCAAATGGAGTTACCAAACTGGGCGAGGAGCTGCTTACGGTTTAACGAATTGGGGCAACAATGAACTCCAGTTTTACACTGATAGAGAAGAAAACATATTTGTACAGGATGGAAAATTGCACATTGTTGCTCGTGAAGAGCAGATGGGTACCGCTGACTATACTTCTGCCAGAATCCGCTCTTATCAAAAGGGAGATTGGACTTATGGAAAGTTTGAAGTCCGTGCGAAATTAACCGAAGGTCAAGGACTATGGCCAGCAATTTGGATGCTACCTACAGAATTGACTTATGGTGTATGGCCACAAAGTGGTGAAATAGACATTATGGAAGCTTTAGGGCATGAGCCTGAAAAAGTACATGGCAGTGTGCATTATGGACCACAATGGCCAAACAATCGGTTCCGCACCTGGACATACACCAAAGAAGAAGGAACATTCAGCGAAGAATTCCATGTGTTTAGCATTATCTGGTCGCCGGGTGTAATCGACTTTTTTGTGGATGACCAAATTTATTTCCGTGTAACTGAAAACATGTTAGCGCCTTTTAACTGGCCTTTTGATCAGGATTTTCATTTCCTGTTAAACGTAGCTGTGGGTGGTAACTGGCCCGGTAATCCTGATGATAGCACTGAATTTCCTCAGTCTATGATTGTTGATTACGTTCGCGTTTATCAAGACCCTTCAGTTACATCGGTGGAACAACAGCAGACTCAGCCAGAAGTAATTCAACTTAGCCAAAACTTTCCGAACCCATTTAACCCAACTACTCAAATTGAGTTTACCTTGTCAGAAACAAATCACGTTAGTTTAGAAGTTTTTAATGTGATGGGGCAGCGTGTTGCAACTTTAGTTGATGAAACAAGAGGTGTTGGTTCACATACTGTTACTTTTGATGCATCAGCATTACCAAGTGGCGTATACACCTACCGTTTAACTAGTGGAAATCATGTCGTATCAAACAGAATGACTTTGATTAAGTAAAGTCAAAGTTCCTTTTTGTGTTTGTTGTAGTGAAACAGAGTTGTTCAAAAAGAATGACTCTGTTTTTTAGAATGCTACTTTAAATCGATTATTAAGTGGAATCTTACTTATTAAGGGAATCAATACTATGAACTTTAAATGTCTGGTATCAATACTCGTAGTTTTTTTATCTACTGCTTTGGTTTCTTGTGCTTCCTCAGAATATAAAGTTACGGTTCACGAACAAGATGATGGATGGAGACTTCTTGTTAATGGCGAAGCGCTAATGGTGAATGGGATGAATTGGGATTATTTCCCCATCGGCACAAACTATGAATATGTGCTTTGGCACGAATCTGATGAGTTCATCAAAACAGCCCTTGATTACGAAATGGGCAAGTTAAATGAGATTGGAGTTAATGCCATCCGTGTATATACTGGAATTACTCCACGCTGGATAGAATACATCTACGATAATTTTGGTATCTACACCATGCTCAACCATTCCTTTGGCAGATACGGTCTTACTATTGATGGAGAATGGGTGCCTGCTACAGATTATGCGAGGCCTGCCGTAATGGATATGCTGTTGACTGAAGTCACAGATATTGCCAGAGAATTCAAAGGTACAAGAGGATTATTGCTCTATTTACTTGGGAATGAGAACAATTTCGGACTTTTTTGGGGTGGTCCGGAAACTGAGAATATCCCTATGGACACAGATTTATACGAAGACAGAGCACGGGATATGTATCGCTTGTTTAACAGAGCAGCTCTGGATATGCGTGCAATTGACCCAAACAGACCTATTGCAATGGCAAATGGCGATATTCAATTTCTGGATATAATCACCAAAGAAATGCCGGATATGGATATTTTGGGCATCAACGTTTATCGCGGTGCAAGTTTTCGTGATTTATACCAACGTGTCAAAGACGAATATGGAAAGCCCATTCTCTTAACTGAAGTAGGTGCTGATGCCTACAATGCCAAAGAAGACCGCGAAGACCAAATTTGTCAGGCTTATTATGTACATGCCAATTGGCGTGAAATTTATATGTACGCCGCCGGTATGGGTGATGCCGGAAATTCTCTTGGAGCATTTACATTTCAATCCAGCGATGGATGGTGGAAGTTTGGTCAGACTGAGGAATTAGATGTTCATCATACCAATGCCTCATGGGCTAATGCCGGATACCAGTGTGATTATGTAGAGGGTGAGTACAATATGAACGAAGAGTGGTTTGGCGTGATGGCCAAAGGCCCAACAGATGAAAATGGCCACTATCCCTTATTTCCAAGAGCAGCATTTTTTGTGCTGAAAGAAGTGCACAAATTTGACCCTTATGCTCCCGGCGCTTCCTTGGAATCACTAAACAGACATTTTGAAAATATCTCTCTGGAAGATGCATATCAAAAAGCCAGAGAACGAAACGAAAATAATTAAGCTCAAAAATAATTTTCACTGAGCTAACTAATTGAATAGCAATTAATACAACAACCATGCACGTAGAAGTAAAGAATAAAATGGAATCGGAACCGGTGATAGAAAAAGTATTATTGGAGGGTGAAAACTGGTTTAAAATATCAAGCAGTGATAAACTTCGACCATTTTTCATGAATATAGTGAGCGATTCAAATCACTGGATGTTCATTTCGAGTAATGGCGGATTAACAGCCGGTCGTAAAAACAACGAATATTCTCTCTTTCCATATTACACTGACGATAAAATCACCGAATCAGCCGATATAACCGGTAGTAAAACCATTTTCCAAATCAAATCCGGTGATAAAGTTCGTACCTGGGAGCCTTTCTCTATCAGAAATACCGAAAATTTTGCAACGCATAGAAACCTGTACAAGAATTTCTATGGTAACAAACTGATGTTCGAAGAGATTAACGAAGATCTCGGTTTGGTTTTTCGCTATGAGTGGAATTCCAGCAATATGTACGGTTTTGTTCGTAAAGCAGAGTTGGAAAATATCTCTGATCAATCCCTCGAAATTACCATGCTGGATGGTTTGCAGAATATTCTGCCCTACGGTGTTGAGCCGGATGTGCAGATGGCTTCCAGTAATTTGGTTGATGCCTACAAACGAAGTGAGATTCTACCCGATACAGGTATGGGAATCTATGCGCTGAGTGCCATTATTGTAGATAAAGCCGAACCAAGCGAAGCGCTAAAAGCCAATATCGTTTATTCCTTAGGTTTGGATAATCCTAAATATCTTGCTTCTTCATTACAATTGGATGCTTTCAGAAGCGGTGAAGATGTAGAACAAGAAGAAGATATTAAAGGCGAAAGAGGAGCTTACTTTACTGTAACGGATGTAAGTCTGAGTCCTAACAGTTCTAAGTCATGGAAAGTGATTGCCAATGTAAATCAGGCACATGCCGATATTTTGGAGTTAAATCACACCATAACTGAAAACACTCAGTTTGAGCAGCTAATTGAAGAAGATATTCAACTCGGTTCAGACAGATTGCAAAAACTCGTTGCTTCTGCTGACGGACTCCGTTTCTCAGCTGATCCTTTCAAAGACGCCCGCCACTTTTCAAATGTGTTATTTAACATCATGCGTGGTGGTATTTTTGATAATGGATACATCATTGAGAAAAGAGATTTCTCAGCATATCTGAAGAACGCCAGCAAAAGCGTATTTCAGCGTAATCAAGAATTAGTGGACTCTTTGGATGAAGAGTTCAGCGTATCAGAATTGAACCAGAAAATTGAAAACCTGGATGATGCTGATTTATTTCGATTGGCAAAAGAGTATTTGCCATTGAAATTCAGTCGCCGTCACGGTGACCCGAGCCGTCCATGGAATAAATTTTCCATCAATACCAGAAGCGAAGAAGATGGTTCTAAGATTCTGGATTACGAAGGCAACTGGCGGGATATCTTCCAAAATTGGGAGGCTTTGGT
>SKIC01000088.1 GCA_007116685.1 Balneolales bacterium | reverse complement strand
TGAATACCCTCGATTTTCGTGGCAACTGTGGGAATTCCATAACTATTAGCTTCTAATAGAACAATACCAAAACCCTCTAAATCACCGGGTACAGATACATTAGGCATAGCAAATACATCCGCCGAACGATAGGATAGGTCTAAAAGCTCTTCAGATAATTTTCCTGCCATATGTATGGTATGTTCACCATCATATTGAGATATCAATTCTTTGATATTTCCAGCCTCGTTACCCCCACCAACAATCAGGTAAAAGCAATTATGTTCTATTTTAGGTAAAACCTCAGTAATGAACCGGGCATGGCCTTTTCTTTTAATTAGCCGACCAACAGTCAGAATTACTTTTTTATCGCCTATGGTACATTTTAGTCGCTTTTCCAGTTCTTTTTTGGCGTCTGTGGTAGTATGACTGGGGTTTATCTCCGGTAATTCGCAACCATTTGGAATGACAACACTTTTTTCCGGTAAAAGTCCACGATTCAGACATTCTTGCCGAGTTGCTTCGCTTACTGATATTACAGTATCAATATGTTTAAAAATTTTTGGTACCAGCCATTGATAGATATCAACCTCTAGTGTAACGTCATGCCCATGAGAGAGAGTGACCATAGGAACACTGGTGAATCTGCGTAATGCTACACTAAGTGACCCAGTAACCATAGATGAAAAAACAACTATGTCTGCGTTATACTTTTTGATTTTAAAAAGAATAGAAAAGAGTTCTTGCACTATAAAGCCGGTAGTTTTCAGAACTATGTGGTTCCAGCTTGTTTGTTGTACGTCTGCATGAATAGAGATGCTTTCGTCTTTGGATAATTGCTCTAATAGTTTTTCGCTTACTCTCTGCATACCACCAATATTATCCAAAATATCATGTGGTGCAGGGTGTGCGTGTGATATGTAGAGAATGTTCAAATCCGAATTTTCTGAGGTTTAACAACCGATAATTTAGATATTTATCTAAAAACTATTCTTGTGCCGCCAAATATACAATTAACAGCGCTTAGAATACACAGCCATATCACAGACTAAAAATGGGAGTTTCTATCTAAGTATATTGCTCAGACCTACTCAGAATTTCGTCTCTCAAGAATGGATTTACGCATTTGATTCAAATCATCCGAGTTGTAAAATATCCCATTACTCATCACACCCTGAATATAATTTCCGAATGGGATGCTTGTAAGTGGGTTTCGGTCAAGAACAATGATATCTGCTTTGTATCCTTCTTTAATCTTCCCGTGCCCATTTTGTTCCTGTAAGTAAATACCCACATTTACGGTTCCCGTTGTAAGAGCTTCAAATGGTGTCAATCCAGCGGCAAGGAGTAATTCCAACTCACGGTGAATGGCATACCCCGGTGGGTTAAAGATTTGTGGAGCATCTGCACCTAGTAATAATCCGGCTCCTTGTTCATGAAGGGCGAGAGTAAGTAGTCTGCGAATTTCTAAAAATTGATTTGCTTGTTCCTCATCAAAAATCTCATTATCGCGAAAATTTCTTACAAAATTGCTCCAGTTTTCAACCATAGAGGCTGGCATTAGATCCATGCCAGGCCAATTTTTCATGTCATCTATACTGTTTTGAACATTGAATATATTCTCCAGTAAAGTGTTGGTAGGAACATTCCAAACGCCGGCATTTGCAGTTAAATAGGCTGCCTTTTCAATTTTTTCACGATCAACATGAGGGGTTAAATCATAACCGAAATAAATAATGGGCGGGTCAGTACGTAATGCCGCATCGCCTGCCAGAAATTCCATGTATCTGTCCAGGTGATCAATGGTGCCTTTCCCGGATGCTAAAGTAATTTCCAGACCCACATCATAACTTATATGTCCTGAAAAATCGATTCCCGCATATCTGGCTTCATCGACTATGGCGTAAAACTCGTCTAAACCAATTCCCGGATGGAATTTTAATAAATCATAACCCGCTTCAACTTGTTCCCGGACCATTTCACGGGCTTGTTCAGGGTTGCTGATAGAATTGCTGTTAAAAGATGGACCTGATGTTAAAATTCTTGGACCTGGAATTTTGCCGGTCGCTGTTTTTTCGCGAAGCTCTAAATGAGAAGCCTCGCCGAGCATACCTCGGATGGTAGTTACTCCCTGCATCATATACATAGCCAAAACATCTTTCTGATATTCTTCACCTTGTCTGATGGGCGGAATGTGAGCATGCATCTCAGCCAGGCCGGGCATAAGAAAGAAATCACCCTGAATTACCTGTGCTCGTCTTGGGATTCTAACATCGGAAGATGCACCAACCGTATTAATTACACCATCAGTGATAATTACAGTTTGATTACTTTTGATGTTCTCATCTTCCATAGAGAGCACTGAGACATCTTGAAAAGCAATAGTTTGAGCAAAAGTAAACTTATGAATAGAAAACAGAAAGAAGCTGGACAGTATAAGTAAGCGTATCATGGTAAGTGAAATTTGTTAGTGAGTAACCCCTAAAAGCTAAGAAAATAGATTGTGGTCTCATTTTAAAATGAGAAATGAAAATTCTGCTAAACTATTTTCCTGCATAGTCGTAGTTCATCAGTAACATTAAAATGGAGGAAACAGTTTATGTCACTGATTATTGAAATTTTCGTTTTTATGATTGCTTTTTGGCTTGCCTCCGAATTTGTGGATGGTATACGAATAAAAGGCATACGAGCACTTCTTTTAGCTTCGGTGACGTATTTAATAGCTTTGGTCATTGGACGTATTGTCATAACAATACTGCTTAGCATCTTTACCCTCGGTTTGTTACCGTTTATTTGGCTAATCAGTTATGCTTTGGCAGCTTATATAGCTTTTGCAATTGTCGTTGGTATGTTAAACAGTGCGGAAGCTACAAGCGCTGGAATGCTTTGGGGAATAATCGTGGTGACGATTAGCAGCTGGGTAATTAAACTGTTTATTTATTAACTATTTATGTGCTAATTGTCAGGATTGAATTTTGACAACTTCTCTACAGGGTGCTTCTTTTCGTTTTGATTATCGAATGCCGTATCTTATAAGTCTGTGTGAAAATCAAAATTAAAAGAAATTCAATGACTAAAGAGGATGTCGTTCAGTCTATAACCTGGAACGATGATCATGTACGGCTGATTGACCAAACGTATTTACCCTCACGGTTAGTGTTTGTAAACATTAAAGATGTTGGGCGGATGTGGGAAGCAATCAAGAGTCTTCGTGTAAGAGGTGCGCCGGCTATCGGAATTGCAGCTGCTTACGGGATGTATCTTGGCTTGAAAGATGTGCCGGAAACCTCTTATGATGGTTTTGAGCTGGAAATGCGCAGAGTAGCAGAATATCTCACATCCTCACGTCCTACGGCTGTAAATCTTGAATGGGCCATTAAAAGGATTATGAATACCATTCATGCTAACAGAACCAAGCCCGTTGCAGAACTTAAAACTCTTATTCTGGATACAGCCAAAAATATTCACGATGAGGATAAGCGTGTTTGTAAAAAAATCGGTCAATTTGGTGAAGAATTAATCCCTAAAAATGCAAGGGTATTAACGCACTGCAATACCGGAAGTTTGGCCACTGGCTTATATGGAACAGCATTATCAGCTATCTACCACGCTCACATGGCAAAAAAGAATATCCATGTTTGGGTAGATGAAACTCGTCCACTTTTGCAAGGTGCCCGTCTCACAGCATGGGAATTACAAAAAGCCGATATCCCAATGAAATTGATTACCGACTCTATGGCAGGGTGGCTCATGAAAACCGGTAAAGTTGATTTAGTCATCGTTGGGGCAGACCGTGTTGCTGCCAATGGTGACACTGCTAACAAAATTGGCACCTATAGTTTGGCTGTTTTAGCTGAGAAGCATACGATTCCCTTCTATGTAGCCGTTCCTGTATCCACAATTGATATCAGCTTAAATAACGGAGATAAGATTCCTATTGAGGAAAGGGATGCTAAAGAAGTACTTCAAT
>SKIC01000277.1 GCA_007116685.1 Balneolales bacterium | reverse complement strand
TCGGCCTGACGACATTTTATATCAAAAAACTTCTCGGCACCAAGATCAAACCCGAAACCAGCTTCCGTTACGACGTAGTCTGCCAGAGACATTCCCATTCGAGTTGCAATAATTGAATTGGTACCCTGAGCAATATTCGCAAATGGTCCGCCGTGGATAATTGCCGGATTACCCTCAATGGTTTGTACTAAATTTGGCAGAATTGCATCTTTCATCAAAGCAGCCATAGCCCCGTGAGCGTTTAAATCCCGGGCAAAAACAGGTTTATTATCATAAGTGTAGCCTATAAAAATATTGCCAAGGCGGTTTTTTAAATCCTCAAGATTTTCTGACAAACACAAAATGGCCATCAATTCGGAAGCCGCCGTGATATCGTAACCGGTTTCTCTTGGGATACCATAGGCCATACCGCCCAAACCACTCACAATTCTGCGAAGTGCACGGTCATTCATATCTGCCACACGTTTCCAAAGCACCGTTCTGGGATCGATTTTAAGATCGCCATTTCCATAATGTAAGCGATTTGCGATAAGTGCCGCCAAGAGATTATGCGCTTTTTCTATGGCTGCAAAATCACCCGTAAAGTGCAGATTAATATCCTCCATAGGTAATACCTGAGAATATCCGCCTCCGGTTGCACCACCCTTTATTCCAAAAACCGGCCCCAAAGATGGCTCGCGAAGTACCGGCATGGTCTTTTTACCGATACGATTTAATCCCTCGGCTAATCCTATAGATACTGTTGTTTTCCCTTCTCCTGCGGGAGTTGGAGAAACAGCGGAAACAAGTATCAGATTACTCGATTTGCCTTTTTCTTTATTGATGTGCGAAAGTGGGAGTTTTGCTTTGTGTTTGCCGTATAAAATCATGTCATCTTCAGAAATATGACATGTCTTAGCAATTTCACGAATGTCTTTTAATGCTACTTTTTGGGCAATTTCTATATCGGTCATCGTATTTTTTTGAAAATCATGAAAAAAATTTCAGCCAAGTTAGGGAATTCGAGTCAATTATGAGACCACCAATTCAGCTTCCTACCGTTTTATTCTTTGTACAGGAATGATTTAGAATTATTTACTCTTATCTCATTAATCCTTCACATCTAAATCATCAGCAATGAAAATAGATTACAAGAAAAAATGGTGGAGACACTCTGTTATAGGTGTCGCTTTAGTTGGACTCGGTATCAACCTGATTGGTGAAGCTATAATCGTTAAAGCCAGCGGACCCGGGTATTTTGATTTGGCTCACGCTGCTCATTGGTTTTGGGTGGGATTATTTGGATTAGTAGCCATAAATGCCGGAATTTCCTTTGTGGCTGATGCCGTAAAACAGAGAATCTATCTTGAAATCGAATCAGGAGAAGCCCCCAAACCTCCGAAATCTGTTTGATTTATTGAATCTTGTCTGTCACAAATAACTAGCAGATTGATTCAATTACAACCTTCTCAATCGTTTATAAATTATTTCATTGATGTCAGGCAAGTCTTTTGCTCCATGCATGTAATAATATAAAATTCAACACCTTAAAAGAGACCTCTCCCCCTGGCTCCATCTCTGTGATCACGACAGACAGGTCCAAAAGAAAGGGGGTAAACCTCTGGAATTTCTTCAAATCCCCCTGTACGCCGCGGCGTAGGGAGGTAAAGCAAACGTGAATGATTTTATAATTTAATCGGACATCAATAGGATTATTTAAAAAAGCGCTTTTTTTTATCTCTGATTATTCAAATATATTTCCCGCAACATTTCATTTAAAAAAAACGGATTGAATGGGTTTATCAGAAAAAGAACTTCGTTATTTAAGATTACTCTCTGAGCAATTTCCAACCATAAGAGCAGCATCAACTGAGATCATCAACCTTAACGCAATTCTTCAATTGCCAAAAGGTACGGAACACTTCGTATCAGATATTCATGGCGAATATGAAGCTTTTCTGCATGTGATGAAAAATGGATCAGGAGCCATAAAACGCAGAATCGGAGAGGTTTTTGGGGATTCTCTCACTGATGAGGAAAAAAGAAATCTGGCTACTTTAATCTATTATCCGGAATCGAAATTATCCCAAATTTTAAAAGAAACAGAAGACAAAGTTTGCTGGTATAGAACTACACTTTCTCAATTGATTCGATTATGCAGAGTATTTTCTTCCAAATATACGCGTAACAAGGTTCGTAAGGCTTTACCTAAAGATTTCGCTTATATCATGGAAGAATTGCTTCATGAGCAAGAAAGCATCACCAACCGTCAGGACTATTACAACAGCATTATTGATACCATCATCCAGATAAACAGAGCCGATCCTTTCATCGTAGCGCTGGCACAACTAATTCAACGATTGGTTATTGACCATTTACACGTGATAGGAGATGTTTATGATCGTGGTCCGGGAGCCCACATTATTATGGATTGGCTCATGAAACACCATTCGGTTGATATACAATGGGGAAACCATGATATCGTGTGGATGGGTGCTGCTGCGGGAAGCGAAGCCTGTATTTGCAATGTGATTCGGGTGTGTTTACGCTACTCCAACATGGAAACTCTGGAAAATGGATATGCCATAAGTATGCTTCCCTTAGTCTCTCTGGCTATGGATACCTATGGAGATGATCCCTGTGAGCTTTTCATGCCAAAAAGTGCCGAGCAATACACAGAAAATGAGCGTACGCTGATGGCAAAAATGCACAAAGCCATCACCATCATTCAGTTGAAACTGGAAGGACAAATTGTACAAAGGCGTCCGCAGTTTGGCATGAAAAACCGACTTTTGCTGGATAAGATAAATTATGAAGAAGGTAGCATAGAGATAGATGGTAAATACTACACGCTCATTGATAAAAATTTCCCTACCATTAATCCATTCAACCCTTATGCTCTGAGTGAAGAAGAGATGCAGGTGATGGAAAAGCTAAAATTATCCTTTCTCAATTCAGAGAAACTTCAGGAACATACCCGGTTTTTGTTTGCCAAAGGTAGTATGTATCTCAGATTCAATGGAAATTTGCTGTATCACGGTTGCATCCCAATGACTAAAAAAGGCGAACTTTGCCATTTTGTGTTTGATGGAAAAGATCATCCTCCAAGACAATTCATGGACAGACTTGAACGTCTCGCCCGTCAGGGTTACTTCACAAAAGATGATCAAGAGAAAAAGCAGTATGGCGAGGATGCTATGTGGTATTTATGGAGCGGCTCACAGTCGCCCCTATTTGGCAAAGACAAAATGGCTACGTTTGAGCGCTATTTTATTGAGGATAAAGAAACACATACCGAAGAAAAAAATCCCTACTACGAATACCGAATGCAGGAGGAAACCATCAGAACTATTTTAAAAGAATTTGATATGGATCCTGATAAGGGACATGTAATCAATGGTCATGTACCTGTGAAAGTGAAAAAAGGCGAAGATCCGGTAAAAGCAGGTGGAAAGCTTTTTGTGATTGATGGTGGATTTGCAAAGGCCTATCAGGAACAAACCGGTATAGCCGGCTATACCTTAATGTTTAACTCCTGGGGATTACTTTTAGCGGCACATCAACCCTTTGTTTCTACTCAAAAAGCAATTGAAAATGAAATCGATATCCATTCTCAAACAGAAATTATCGAGAAAAACGCTAAGAGAATCAGAGTTAAGGATACGGATATAGGTAAGGAGATTAAGGCAAAAATCGATGAATTAACGCAATTGCTTGAAGCTTACAGATCCGGTTTGATTAAAGAGGCTTGATAGGCTTCACTAATATGGTGTCAGTATTCTTTCAAAATTAAAAAGGTCCGCCAATAAAAAAATGGCACAGACGAATCGCCTGTGCCATTAAGATTTCATATTTCCTTGAATAATTCGGGCTAAAACTTATTCGGTAAACCCACCTTTAGTCATCTTAATAGGATCAAGCGCTTTGTCAACTTCTTCTTCGCTTAAATCGGTCATTTCAAGAGTAACTTCTTT
>SKIC01000273.1 GCA_007116685.1 Balneolales bacterium | reverse complement strand
CTTTTAGTTCGCTTAATGATTCATCTCTTACGCTTCTGAGCATTTCAATCCATTGCCACTCTTTTTCGAGTATGTTATTGTCTATTTCCAGTAACTCTGCGATTGTGCTTAAAGCTGTTTCTTCTTCTTTACTGAGTTGATGATCTGATAATGCGTCTTCCAGAATTACATGAAAAAACGCCAGACTAATTTCCTGCCATCTCTCATCAGAGATATGTAATTCTGATTTGATTCGGTCAATATTTTCAGGACTAAAAGAAACCTCATCATCAAAAAATGAGGCTAATAATAAAGCACCCGTTTGTTTCTCAAACCACTCTCTTGGCTTGCCGAACCAGGGCGCTCTTTTAGAACAATTTTTGAAAATCAGACTATGCTTCTTCTTTTCAGTAATAAGTTGCTGTGTCTTTTCGAGTGCTTTGGGTGCTCTTTTTCTATTCCATCTAATCACTATTAACCCGGTGATGATACCTATCCCTAAAAGCTTAGCAAACATAGCCTGGGAAAACATTAGAATAACAGCGATGAAAAAGGCTATGAGTTTAATAAAAAATCTTTGGGGAGCGGGAGGTGGTTCACCAACAAAAGTATCCGGCAATTCTAAGCCATTGTAGGTCAAACCTGTATCCACATAGAGCGTTTCTCTGTCAGTTCTGCCAGAGGTTCTGCTATTTTTATTTCCTCTCAGATGTTTTCTGTAATACAGGCCGTGCCTGCCACCATGAACATAAACGCCATTTTTGTTTATACCTAATCGGGCTCCTGTTATTCCCGCAGACAGGCCTATCCCACCTTTAGATAAATTGAAACGAACGGGACCGGAGCGATAACTTTTACGAAGATAAAAAGGCATAAAAAGCGTTACGTAATTAACGTGAAACGAAATATCATATTCATGAAGTTCCGTATTTTAGGTCGCTTATAAAAGTTATAATCAACATAAATTAATCGTCATGGCAGAAAATATCTATGTTTGTCCGAAATGTGGATCAAATGAAGTCAGTGATAGAAAAACAAAATACAATGGTATTGGATGGGCATTCGTGATATTTGGTATTATTGGTGCATCAATTCTCCTACCCATATTATTGATACCGGTAGGTCTCTCTTTTGTTGGTTATGCTTTTTTTATCCCTCAAAAACGTAGACTTCTTTGCAGGGAATGCAATTTCAGATTTTCAAAAGAAGAGGCAGATGGCGTAATAGTGACTGACACTTCAAACTAACATTATTATTTATATATGAGATTTTTTACTCGAAAACTTATTAAACACGAAGATTTAAACCCGAATAATACTTTATTCGGCGGAGCTGTTTTGAGATGGATTGATGAGGAAGCTGCGATTTTTGTTCGATGCCAATTGAATGGCGGGCGCATTGTGACCAAGTATATGTCAGAAATTGACTTTGTGGCTTCTGCCGGACTTGGTGATGTAATTGAAATTGGTTTAGAGGCTGTTTCTTTTGGTCGTACGTCAATTACTGTACGATGCGAGGTGAGAAATAAGTTTTCTCACGAAACAATAATCAAAATTGATAAAATAGTTTTTGTCTCTGTAGATGAAAACCTGCGCCCAATGGAACATGGAGTGACTGAAGAAACCTGATATATAAGGTTTTATTGAGACGGACTATCTGGTAGTTTAACAGAACTTTTATACAGTGAGGGCTGAAGTTGCAATCCGTATTGACCTTCCAGCACAGTTTCTTGATTAGCCATTCTGGCCAAAGCTAGGTCGAATTGCATCTCAAGAGCTTTGTCCGTTCTTGAAAAGCCTAGAATGTGTGAAGCAGCATCGTAAACACGTTGTTTTGGCAGAGGATGAAACTTCTCCAAAACAAGGAAAATGGCCATTTCACATTCATCCAAAGGTACTTCATACGGGCGATGAAATGCTAGGGAATCCGAGCGGTCTCTAACCTTGAACGTATAGTTCTCATTGTCGTATAGGCAGGCATCCTTGGTGAACACTTTTTTGTCTCTAAGCAAAGCCGAAATATTCTGGAACAGAATAGCCTCAACATTATTACTTAATCGTTGAATTTGCCAGTAAGATGCAAAACAACGCATCAGGTTTCTCCAGTGAATGGGAGACTCCATCTGAATTATCTCAAGTAAAAGCTTTTGTATCTGTTTTTCGGAAGCATCCAGGAAATCCTCTCGATTACCCATTGGTACGCCGTTATGCAATTGATAAGGTTTAGCAATGGGTAAATCTGCAAAATCCAGAACGGGTGCTTTGCGCTGTTTTCCGGCTTTCTTAAATAGAATTGGCTCGTCTAAAATCTGGTTTTCGAGCAATCTTTCGATGTAGATATCTGCGTAAACAGCAGGTTCTTTTTGCTTTGAAGACGCTTCGTTTTTGTTTTCCTTTTCCTCAGTTTCTGTCTGAGCTATCTCCTGATTGTTTCGCTCAAGCTCTCTGTAAAACTCCAGCTCTTCTTGCTCCAGTATGCGTTTTAATTGCTCCAGGCGATTTTCAGTTGTTTCGCTGTGGTGTAATCTGGAAACGAAAAATGGTTTTAAACCTGCGTCTTTCCAAGAATAATAATGTAGCCAAAGTGGAATTTCATCATCTGCTGGTTCCGACCAAATACAGAATGCAAGGGCATCGTGTTCTTCGTGACGCACTATAGCATAAAGTGGCGATTTAGCTGGAATGACCTTCCATGGCGAATTAAGCAGTTTCTTCAGGCTTGTGCTGATAGCGTTGTCTTTACCAGAAGAAGCTGAATCAGGAGATTTTTCAAACCTGTTTTTGGTTTTTTCTAAAACAGCCGCATCGTTGCCCATCAACCAAATTTGCTTTTTGACATTTTCGAGCATCCATTCATAGGGTAAATCTGCAACACTGGAATCTTTTTTGAATCCGAACGATGTTTTTGCGGCTTTTTGACTTACATCAACAATGGCATAATCAGAAGATAATTCGGGAGTTCCGCTAAAAAGATTTTGTTGTAGTTTTAAAGGATTACTGAGTAAATCGGAGACCGAGGATTCACTAACAGCATATTCAGCTAGTTGTCTCCAGGCAATTTCAGGAAAGCCACTCTGAGTAGAATGCAATAAAACCGGATATTCAAGTTCGTCAGTAGTCATAATTTCCAAAGTTTTATCTACTACTTGCCAAGGCAGTTTTCCAACACTTAGGCTACTATCAGGTACAGACTCAGCATATATTTCGGTTTTAGGCTTATCCGGAAATTGGTTGGGATACAGTTTTGAGTAATTCACCGCAGGCAGATTCTCTATCCGCTCAGCACGTCCAAGTTGGATAATGGTACTTTCTTCTGGTAAATCATCAGGAAGCGCCCCTCCGATATGCAAAATGTGATCCCATTCATTAGCGTACTGTGAATAGCTAGTCCATTGATCACGCCTAATCAGCCAAACAGGTGAATAGTTATTAATCAGTGAAAAGGTTTTTTCAAGCGTTTGTGAAATTGGATTTCTTCGGGCGTGTTTCCGTAGCTCATGGCGTAAAATATCCTGAGAACTATCCTCATTTATAGATTCCGATACAGCATTTTTCTTCTGTGCCAGAAATTCCTGGAACATAGGAGTTGCATTTTCATTTAGTCTGCTGATATATCGGGCAACAAATTCCAGAAGTTTCTCGATTTTATCTACAGTAAGAACATCCAGAGCTGGCCTATCTGCTCTGGCGGCACGCAGAATATGTGTATATATGAGTCGCTCAAATACCTGGGGATAATGTTCAACAGCAACATCTTTACGTTTTTGAACCTTTTCTAAAAACTCCTGAACAAAAGGCTCAGAAACAGATTGATCAAGAGATTGGAACTCCACCCACTCATTCAAAAGTGGCAATGTTTCAATACGCTCGAAAATATTTTGTTGAAGTGTTTTAAAGGTCTGAGAATTGTAGAAATAAAGCGGATCTTTTTGCTCCAGTTTCAGCAAATTTCGCAGATCTGTGAAAGCGACTTCAACTTTTGCATATAAATCCTGAAGTGTTTCCAAACGTGCTTCAACTTTTCCTTTAGCACCAAGAATAAAAGTGATGGTTTCATCAGAGACCAACCAAGGGAAGCGCTTGCTATTTTTTGAAAACTCTTTTAACCATTTAATTTTTTTCTCAACATAGTCGAGATTCGTATTAAGGCCATTCCAGTCATCTCCGAAATAGAGTTTAACCTCGTTATCAACTTTGTTTATTCTATTGCGAACTTTCTTGATATCCAGAGATTTTTCCAGATTATGCCAGAACATGGAGTTTTCAACCACATTGTCATTACGCCCATAATTAAGAAGGCGCTCCATGTTTTTTTGAAAATTCCAATTGAAAAACCGGGAAACTTTGCCTCTGTATTTCGTCAATTGCGGAACGAGTTCCTCTAAGTCCTCTTGAATAATCTCAGTATGGAAGTACATACTGATTTCCTTCAACATTAATTGACCTTCTTTAATCAATTTCAGAGCAGTTTGTACCTCGGGTGGAACCGGATCCCATTGTTGTTTTAATTGGGCACCGTCGGTTGGAGGACTTTTTATCAGCAAAGTTAACAGCCGGATAAAAATCCGGACATCATTAAACGTTTCAGGAGGCTGCGCGCCACTAAGTTTACAAATACGCTCTATCAGGTCGCGACATTGACCTAGTAAATCCTGAATATGCTCAAGTTTTTTTTCTGCTTTATCTGTAAATTCTTCAGGGAATTCAGAAATATTACTGTATCTCCAAGGGTGCTCATCAGGATTGCCAATTTTTTTGTAAGCGTCCAAATACTTTAAAAGAGATTGCTTCCATTTCTCAATGTCTTCATTACTAATTGTTGAAGCATCAGGAACAGCTATGGGAATGTCTGTGTACATTCGAAGGCTTTCGAATTTGTCACTGAGTTCTGCGGGACTCATCTCCAGAGCACCGAACGGAAGTAACCAAGCCTTTTCGTATTTAGCTAAATTATTGAGGATTTTGCGAAGCTTCTGAGTATCAACAGGCTTGGTTTTTTGTTGATTCAGAGGTTGATCAACCGTTTTTTGGAGAAGTTGCGTAAGCTGCCTTCTGGTTTGAGCTTGATGTAGTGGTAAACAAATGGAAGCATTTATAGTCTGTTCAATTTGATATTTCAGGCTATCCAATTGCACATTTCTATCACCAATCACCAAAATTTTCTTATCCTGATAGGCCAATAGCATAGCCAGAGAAGCAGCTAATTTTAAATCTGATCTGGTATCCTCTCCCTCAATCCGAAAACTGTGACCGTTTAGCCCATGAGAAATTAATTCAAGCTGACCGTAATCAAAGCTCTTCGGGATATATCCGGAATCAATGATGTGATTCCATGTTTCTTTTGAATCCTTATCGCCCCAGCCCGGTAGTTCGCTGAACGTATAATCACTTTCACCTATAAAAGGCTGACGAATTGGTTTGTGTTGACAAATCAGGCAAGATTCTTCCAGCTGTAAGTTCTGTAAGGGAATAAGCAATTCTTCCAAATCCTCTTTGAAAGTTTGAGGATTCAAATCTTCCAGAATTTTTGGCAATACCGGAGGTGTAACCTCATATTTCTCAAAAAGGCGTAAGGCTGATGGATGATATTTATACTCTGCGTAAATACCTTTAACGGAGAAAGGAACTTTGCTTTTGGCAGGATGTAACCAAACCGGGATTTGCAGCAAAGGAATTGAGATTTCTTCGCCATCTTTAATGGTGAAACACTCAGCAAAAACGGAAAAAGCAGATCGCTCCAGATAAATATTGATTTGCTCAGAGAACCAACGACTTAAAATTTTAGAAACTGAAGAAGGAGTGTTTGATATGGAAAGTGAACGTCGCGAAAGCGGTTGATCTTCTTCAGGTTGATTATCTTTCTTTGCTGGTTTCTCTTCCGGTTCTTTAGCCTTTTTGTTTAAACCAAATCCGACACTTTTATCTTGATCAGTAGCTACAACCTCGTCTTCTTTAAGAGGATGGAAAATCCATGGCGTTTCATCCAGAATACAAGAATTAAAAAAATCAGAAAATCGAAAATCTTCCGTTACAGATAGATTTACAGGTTCGTTTGAGGCTGTTTTTTTCAGCCCGAGTCCGAACGAAGATTTTTTTGAATTCTTACTTAGAGATAGCAAGGCGATAAACTAATCTAATTATGCATAATGAAAAGAATATAGAGAATTATTGATACTCTGTATACTATCCTTTCAACTTTCGGTATCAAAAAAACTATGAATCAATCAAAATTCCCATGTATCTTCTCACGCTATGAGTCTTCGCAACGTATTTAATTCAGCATGGGTATTTTCTGCTAAAGAACTTTTGGTTGGAATAGTGATATTTATTCTGACCTTTTCTTTGGTTTATCTGAGTCGTGATTACAGAGTAAGTAAAGAAAACTCCGTAATATTTGCAGAAAATCAGGTACTATTCATTCAAAACCGGTCAAGTGTTCAGGAATTACCTCAGCTTCTGGCTGCATTGGATGTTCAACTTGAAGAAGATGAACTTTTATGGGCTGCTGAGATTCTAAGGTGGCGCACCATTCGTGAGGGGAGATATGTTTTCTCCGGTAGTTACTCTTATGATGCTTTGCTATCAAAACTATCTCGTGGTGAGCAGACTGAGATGAATGTAGTCATCGCACCCGGATTGTGGGAAGAGGTATTTATCTCAAGGATATCGTCACAACTACGATTTTCAGAAGATGAGCTGAGGGCTGCAATGAACGACAGTTTGTTTTTAGCCGACCTGGATTTAAGAAGAGAGCATATTTTTGGTAGAATGTTACCTAACACATACCGTATGTTTTGGACGACTTCTCCCGAGCAGTTCATCAGGAGAATGCTTAGAGAATTTGACAGAGCTGTCACACAACCTTACGCCTCCAGGATGACAGAAATGAGGCGTAGTGTTGATGAGATTGTTACTATGGCTTCAATTATAGAATGGGAAGCTAGTATCGCCTCAGAAAAACCAACTATAAGTGGTTTATATTGGAATCGGATAAACCGCAGATGGAGAATGCAGGCTGACCCTACAGTAAATTTTGCCCTTGGCGAACGGCGAAGATTGGTTTTTGCTGATTACAACGTGGATCATCCTTACAATACCTATCGAATTTGGGGCTTGCCACCCGGACCCATTACAAACCCTTCCATTACCTCGATTAGGGCGGCTCTATATCCTGAAAGCCATAATTACATGTATATGGTTGCTACACCCCAAGGGCATCATGCCTTTTCCAGAACCTATGAAGAGCACCGCCAAAGAAGCAGGGAGTGGACTAACTGGTTAAGAGAACAGCGAAGAATTGGCAGAATGAGAGAGCAAGGACTGATTGATTAAATAAATCAATTTCGGGGTTTGTATTTAGCATATTCAACAGCGATACAAGCATTTTCCACATATTCCAGTCCCGCCTTTGCTGCAATGTCTTCCGCGGCAGGAGATGAAACGCCAAGTTGGGTCCAAATTACAGGTTTTTGTCCGGTTCGCTCTGCCCAGAGTACAATCTCACTCACTGCTTTTTGTGTATATCTGGGATTTCGGAATATCACGACTATATCTACAACAAAATCAGGGGGTACATCTATAATTGAGGGGAAACTTGATTTTTCAAAAACTGAAGTAATATTAGGATTTACCGGTATGATAGAAAATCCATGGCTACGCATATATGCAGGAATATCGTGACCGGCTCTTCCTGGTTTATCGGAGCAACCGATAACGCAAAGAGAATTAGAAGATGTTAAAAGCTGAGAAATATTCATGCAATCGAGGAGTTGGTGTGTAAGTTGGTGTTTGTAAAGCCGTATCTTCTAACGTTAATTTAAAAGATGGCTTCAATCGTCTAAAGTAAATGGGGATGAGTAACAGTAAAGCCACGACGGAAAATATAATAAAGGATAAGAATATTGGAATTAGCTTTTTTAACCGGTGAAGCAGGGTTTGATTATTTTGGCTATATCATTTTGCCCATTCTCATTTTTCTGGCAAGGATTATTGATGTATCCATTGGTACTCTAAGAATAATTTTTGTTTCCCGTAGTATGCAAAAATTAGCCACGATAGCTGGCTTTATAGAGTCTTTAGTTTGGTTGATAGCGGTTGGACAGATTGTCCAAAATCTGACAAATGTATGGAATTATCTCGCTTTTGCAGGTGGTTTTGCCGCCGGGAATTATATCGGCATTTACCTGGAGGGAAAACTTGCTTACGGTTTACAATGTATCCGAATTATAACGCAAACAGATGCCACCGATTTGATTAATTACCTTCAAGAGTCAAAGTTTGGAATGACCTCGGTATCTGCCACTGGGAAAAAAGGCAATGTGCGCCTGATTTTAAGTATTATCAAGCGTAAAGATCTTCACGAACTAATGGAAGTAATTAATACCTATAATCCGAATGCATTTATCTCAGTGGAAGATATCAGATCCGTGAAAGAAGGTTTATCAACTGGAATGCCATACGTGCCAGAAGCCGCAATAATGTCTGAACAAGAACGTGGTGTTCAGAAGTAAGTTAATTACTTCGTCTTTGTCTGCGCTCCTCCTCTTCAGCTTTACGCTCCCTGTATTCTCGCAGGTTGAATAATTCGTCGCCACCGGGTTTGATTTCGTAAATCTTCAGCATATCGTTTACATGGTCACGATTAAAGTGAATATCCATAATTAGACCACGGTGACGCGGCTGACTAATTATTGCTCTTTTCATGTGGATAGGGTTTTGTACTTTTTCCAGAGTTTGAAATAAGTAAGTCCCTACATCGTAACCCAGATAAGCAAACATATTTGGCTCTATACCAGTCAGATTCTGGTAGTCTTCAATAAAAAGTTTTACTTCATCTCTTTCCATATTCAAATCGAATACTTCGGTATAGAACATATCAAATCGCCTATGTCTCTGTGCAGACATATCAATATTCTGAAGTTCCTGATTACCTAAAATGGTAACATTGCTTCTGGTTGCCTCTAGATTATTCATGATTAGATTGATGAGCGTAGGAGCTGCATCTCCCGTGAACGCGAGATAGAGCGCATCTACCTTGCGTAATTCGTATCTCGTAGTGTCAATGAATTGTTCGCTACCTGCAAACCATGGCGTAACATCAGATACATCATATCCTCGGGAGGCAAAATCACGTAAAAAGAAGTGGGTGATGGTTGCTCCTAGTCGCTCGGCTTCTTGGCGGAATGCTTGAGCTTCTATGGCTCCTGGTGTATTCAGTTCGCTTATAACCGCCAATGAATCCATACGTAACTGACGTACTGCAAATCTGGCCATTGCAATTCCTCTTTTTTCCGAAGTCGGATTAATTTGGAATACATAAGGGTTATGAAAGTTTAAATCATCAGAGTTAGCTAATGGGGGAATGAGTGGGATTTGATATCTCTTAGCCATTTCTGCCATTTCATAAGCAGATTGCGAGAAAAGAGGACCGATTATAAAATCAGCATTATGATTCCAGGCAAATTCAGTTACAGCTTTTTGAGGACCTAATTCTGTGTCAGGATTATGATGGTGCAATGAGATTTTACGATTATCATTTCGTCTGTTGAATTCCTCAGCTGCCATCAAAACGCCGTAATATAAACCCTGACTCACGGCATATTCAGGCTCAGTAATATCAAACTCTGGAAGAGCAAGCCCTACATTATACATAATTCCTTCTGGAGCCGGTGCATATCTTACAACATCATCACGCTCGTCAGGTAGTGAGTCAGCCCAATTTCGTAAATCTTCAAGTGCCAGAGAATCACGGGAAACAAGCAAAGAACGCTCTGCAGCGGATACCAAAGCGAGCCCTTCGGCACGATTCAACCTTCTAAAGCTGGATTCTACAATATCAAAACGAACATTATCCAAACGGCTTTGATAGAAAGCACTCTTTCTTTGTTCTGTGGTTATATAGTCGAGAATTTGTGTGTATAAGCTGCCTGCCTCTTCACGTAGGTTTTCAGAATAGCCATTGTTTTTTAAGCGGTGTAACAGATCCAAACTAGCACCAAAGTTTTTCGCTTGAAAGTCACATAGAGCTAATGTGAACAAAGCGTCGTCTCTGATTTCATCCGGTGCTGAAGATGGGACTCTTTGCAGAAAGTTTTTAGCCATTAAATAATGGCCGGCCGCAAAATAACTTTTCCCTGTAAAAAGTTGAGCTTCTACAGTTTGAATCTCTGAAAACAAACGGGCAGCTTCGAGAAAGTCAGAGTTTTCATACAGTTCCAGAGCTCTCTGAAAATCAGAACTTAACTGATAGGTTGCAGATGGGTTTTTTAAACCATCATGAGCTGCAATTGAGCTGAATGAAAAGATGAAAATAAAAGTCAGTATGGATAAAATTCTCATAATAGGTCGTGATTCAAATGTCTTATTTATTCCCATTCTATGGTTGCCGGCGGTTTTGAACTGATATCGTAAACCACACGATTGATGCCATTTACTTCATTAATAATGCGATTAGAAACGTGGGCAAGAAACTCGTTCGGTAATTGAGCCCAATCAGCCGTCATTCCATCAACACTGGTAACGGCACGTAAAGCAGCTGTGTATTCGTAGGTTCTTTCGTCTCCCATTACACCAACGCTTTGTACCGGTAAAATGACGGCAAGTGCTTGCCAAACTTCGTGATACAAATCATTTTTCCTGAGTTCTTCAATAAAAATAGCATCAGCCTCCCGAAGTAACGAGAGTTTTTCTGCACTTATTTCTCCGATTACACGAATACCAAGACCTGGCCCCGGAAACGGATGTCTTTGCAAAAAGTGAGATGGTATTCTCAGGCTCTTCCCAATTTCCCGAACTTCATCTTTAAATAATTCTCGGAGAGGCTCGATAAGATCAAGATTCATGGTTTCCGGTAAGCCACCAACATTATGATGAGATTTTATGGTAGCCGAAGGGCCTTTAAAGGAGACGCTTTCAATCACATCAGGATATAAAGTGCCTTGCGCCAAAAATGAAAAATTGTTGTCATCAGAAACGGCTTCATCGAATACATCAATGAAAGTATTCCCAATAATTTTTCTCTTTTTCTCAGGATCAGAGACGCCATTTAAACGCTCTAAAAACAATTCTGATGCATCAATCCCTTTGACAGGCAGTTTGAGTTCATTCTTGTATAGGGAAAGAACTTCTTCAAATTCATTTTTGCGGAGCAGTCCATTATTAACAAAAATACAGAGCAATTGGTCGCCAATAGCTTCGTGAATCAGAGTTGCAGCTACGGTTGAGTCAACCCCACCCGATAAGCCACAAAGAACTTTTTTGCCTCCAACCTTACTTTTTATCTGTGCAACAGTACTTTCAATAAATGATTCGGGAGTCCAGCTTTGGGAACATCCGCAAATATCAGAAATGAAATTCTTGAATAAGATTTTTCCGTTTTCGCTGTGAACTACTTCCGGGTGGAATTGTACTCCGTAAATCTCGGCCGTATCATGTTTAACAGCAGCAACGGGGGCATTATCTGTACTGGCAATAATGGAAAAAGAGGGGGGAACTACCGTTAAATGGTCTCCATGGCTCATCCACACCTGACAGCTTTCGGGGAAACCCCTGAATAGAGAATTATTGATATCAGGTTTTAAAATGGCTCTTCCGAATTCTCTTTTTGAAGCTCTGGCTACCGATCCCTTTTGGATTTGATGAGCCATGATTTGCAAACCATAACAAATCCCCAGAACCGGCACTTTGAAATCAAAATAGGTTTCGTCTAATATGGGGGAGCCTTCATCATTAACACTCATAGGGCCGCCAGACAATACTATTCCCGATGGAGGATGGTCTTTGAATGTTTCGGGTGATGTGTAAAAGGGATGAATTTCGCAGTAGGTATTGAACTCCCGTATTCTACGGGCAATGAGTTGAGTATACTGCGAACCGAAATCCAGAATTAAAATCCATTCATCTTGTTGAGGGACCATGCGTACTTCGAGACTAAAATTTGATTGCTAACTATTTCTAAAAAAAACAGCGAACTGTACGGATACAGCTCGCTGATAAAATACGTGATTGAATGGGAATATCAGATAATTTCCTGATATGCATCGGCATCCATTAAATCATCAAGTTCAGATGGGTTACTCATTTTGATTTTAACGAGCCAACCATCGCCATAGGGGTCGTCATTTACAGTTTCAGGATTATCTTCAAGATTAGAGTTAATCTCAGTAACTACTCCGGAAACAGGCATATATAAATCGGAAACTGTTTTTACAGCTTCTATGGTACCAAAAGTTTCGTCTTTAGCGATTTCGTCATCATTTTCGTCAATTTCTACAAAAACGATATCTCCGAGCTCACTTTGAGCGAAGTCAGTAATACCTACAGTGGCTGTTCCATCTCCGTTATCACGAATCCATTCGTGCTCAGGAGTATATTTTAGTTCTGCTGGGAAATTCATGATTAATTTTTTTCTGGATTAAATGTAAAACTGGTTTCCAGGTATTTGGTATGGAAATCACCCGATTTGAAGTTAGGGTCATCCATTAACTGAATATGATAAGGTATGTTTGTCTTAATACCTTCAATAACAAATTCCTCAAGAGCTCTCCTCATGCGAGCAACGGCTTGTTCCCGATTAGGGGCACTAACAATAAGCTTAGCAATCATTGAGTCGTAATTTGCAGGAACTCTATAGCCGGCATAAGCATGAGTATCAACTCTCACGCTATGACCACCGGGTACATTGAAGGCATCAATTTTTCCAGCTGAAGGCCTGAAATTGAATGCCGGGTCTTCTGCATTAATACGACACTCAATTGAATGGCCTCGCATTTTCAGAGGCTTCTTTTTGAGTGGTAAGCCAGCGGCTATTTCAATTTGAGATTTAATTAAATCGTAATTGGTTACTTCCTCTGTTACCGGATGTTCTACCTGAATTCGGGTATTCATTTCCATGAAATAGAAATTCAGATCTTTATCCACGAGGAATTCAATAGTTCCGGCACCTTCGTATTTAATAGCCTTAGCAGCATTAACAGCAGCTTGCCCCATTCTTTCACGTAACTCGGGAGTCATTGCCGGAGATGGAGCTTCCTCAATAACTTTTTGATGACGGCGTTGCATAGAGCAGTCTCGTTCTCCTAAATGGATTGCGTCGCCTTTGCCATCACCAAGAACCTGAATTTCGATGTGACGTGGCATTTCAATGAATTTCTCCATGTAGAGGCCGGCATTACCAAATCCTGCTTTGGCTTCCTGACTGGCAGATTGAAATGCTTTACGCACTTCGCTTTTTTCACGAACGATACGCATTCCACGTCCACCACCGCCGGCAGTTGCTTTTAACATCACTGGGTAACCAATGCGCTCAGCTTCTTTTTCGGCATCTTCTATAGAAGCCAAAATACCTTCACTACCGGGAATGATAGGAACACCGTTTTTTAGCATGTTCTCACGTGCAGTGGCTTTATCACCCATGGCCTCAATCATATCGGGAGAGGGACCAATAAATTTGATATTGTGTTCCGTGCAGATTCTTGAAAATTCTGCATTTTCGGCAAGAAATCCGTAGCCAGGGTGTATAGCTTCGGCGTTGGTAATTTCCGCTGCGGCCAATACTCTTGGAATCTTCAAATAACTTTGAGGTGATGGCGCGGGCCCGATACATACCGCTTCATCTGCAAATTTTACATGCAGACTTTCGGCATCAGCTGTAGAATATACCGCCACAGTTTTGATACCCATTTCCTTACAGGTACGGATAATCCTCAGGGCGATTTCACCACGGTTGGCAATAAGAATTTTATTAAACATACCTATGCAGGTTCGATTTCAAATAGGGGCTGGTCAAATTCAATAGGCTGTGCGTTATCAACTAAAATCTTGACAACTTTACCTGAAACTTCTGCTTCAATTTCGTTCATGATTTTCATCGCTTCAACAATACACAAAACATCGCCTTTTTTGATAGTATCACCAGGCTTAACGAAAGCCGGATCGTCTGGTGATGGAGCCTCGTAGAAAGTTCCTACGATTGGCGATTTAATGATTTGTGTGTTTGAAGAGGATGGCGCCGGAGCACTGTTTGCTTCTGGAGCAGGAGCTTGTGCTGCTGGAGCTGGAGCCGCCTGCGGTGTTTGTGACACAGCATATTCTACTTGATCCGGGGGCATATATACCGGAGCAGAACCGCCTTTTTGTATTACATCAGGTTGCTTTTTGATTT
>SKIC01000167.1 GCA_007116685.1 Balneolales bacterium | reverse complement strand
TGGTTTCTGAAGTCCATGAAAAAGAATGTTATCTCGGTAGCTACAATATCGTTAATAATAGATCTGGTTCCGATCTCATAATTCCAGCTAAACTCTGCGTCAAGTTCCTCACTTTGAATATTTGAACTAATTGCATCTTTAGTTCTTGGAGGCCCAAACCCTCGGTGAACTCCTGCATAAACAGATATTCCTTCTTTCAATAGATAATTGAATCCAATACCAGGTATTATTGCAGTTACTTCATCTGACGTTGCTTGTCCAACCGCTTCAAAATTACTTCTAAGAATATTTCTTTCGTGTATAAAATGTTCAACTCGTAATCCAGGAGTTACAGAAAATCTTTCGTTTAGGAAAGCTTTATTTTGGATGTATGCACTAAATGCATACCCAGTTCGTATTTCATCATTTCTCAAATCGCCAGTAGTAGGCGCTGTTACATCCCCATTTATTCGCTGTTCAAAAGCTCTTTCATAGAGAAAACGTAAGCCAAAATCCAATTCATTGCTAATACCTGCAAAATCGTAATCAAGGCTAAATCGTGGTTCAATTCCAGCTACTTCAAAAGCTCTGTTGCGGTTTCCTGTGGTGCCTCTAAAGTAAATTGCTCCCCCATCAATATCCGGATTACCAATTATTCTGGGGTAATTTCTATTAGGGTCCGGTACATTATCGAAATCTTCTCGAGACCAATTTCTGGTTGTTGTGTATCCAAAAGCAGTAGTTCTTAATCGGAAATCATCATTAAAGAAGTAATCGTGTGATACACTTGCTGAATATCTACGTACATTTAATACATCCGACTCTGTAAGTGATACAAAATCGAAATTGCCAGAATCGAACATAGCTTGAGATAAACCAATATAGGTTGCGTTTGATTCCTCGTTATAAAGTCCAAATTTAAAGCCTAAAATTGAGCGGCCGCTTAAAACAAACTTTAGTTTGCTGCTTAAGTCATGAATGTCATAATTAAGGCCTGCAACATCATTTCCGCCTTTGTGTAAATATGTAAATGTATAGCCGGATCGGCCAACTGTATTTCCATAAGTAGCACGACCGACTAAATAGCCACCTTCCCCACCTCGTAAGTGTAAATTTCCAGATGCAAACGCGGGGGGATCAGCGGTTACATAATTAATTACTCCACCAAAAGTCTGTGGTCCATAAAGAATTGAACCACTCCCTTTTAACACTTCAATGCTTTCCATTCTGTTAATAGCAGGGGAATAATACATTTCGGGCTCGCCGTATGGAGCAAGTGCTACAGGTATACCATCCTCCATCATTAATACATTTCGGCTTACACTAGGATCTAACCCCCGAATACCAATATTAACGCGCAATCCCAGAGGATCTTGATCAACAATAAACACACCCGGAACCATTCTAAAGACATCACTTGTGCTAATAGGATTGATTCTTGAAATGCTTTCATTGTCAATAATGCTTGCAGAACCTGGTATTCGTTGGAATCTCTCAGGACTTCGGCCAATAACTTCAATTTGAGGCATCTGGAAACTTCTTTCAAGAACCACGTTGAAGTCAGTTGTAACTATTTCTTCTGTGTTAAACTGTATTCGCTTACTTTGAAACCCAACATAGGAAATCACCAAAGTATGTGATCCATCAGGAATCCCTTGGAGCATAAAATTACCATTTTCATCAGAAGTTGTGCCAATACTGGTGTTTAATAATGCAATATTAGCAGCAAATAGTGGTGTATTGTCGTTACTAAAAACAGTACCTGTTATTTCATTTTGACCTATTGCTGAATGTACAGACAATAATGTAATCAAGAGAGTTAATATAGTTGTAGTACGTAAATTCATTGTTTTCATTTAGGGAAGGAGTTTTAATTCGCGGTTCAAATGTAGACAGAGTCTAAATAAAAATAAAGTTTTATTTTGACGGGTTCTAAATAAGGTTGCTTCATCATTTTGTAACTTCTTGGGCACGATACTTGTTATTGTTATTAAAGATTTAAGTATTTCCATACCGAAATATTTTTATCTTTAGAGGTTTATGAACATTGAATACAAAACCCCAATTTGAGGGATGCTCTTAAAATCTAAGCATATAGCATTAATTATAGCTTTATCAATAATCGCCGTTTTAGGCGGTTGTGAGTTATTGGGCATTTCCACAAATTCTAATTCTGATAGTGATGAACCAAGGGCATTTTTTGTTGAACCACAGACAGAATTTCGCTCTGACACAAGATTTGTTCGAGTAAGAGGATCATTAGATGAAGTTACACGTTTGGTATCCACAACTATTGAAGAGGTTATGGATACGACATCCAATGTACTACGAGTACCAAGAGGACAGGAATTTCAGGGCAATATGCAGGCATTTATGCGTGTCACGACGCCAGTAATACACTTAGATTCTGTTAATCACTTTCGGGAGTTTTTCTTTTTGGGGGATTATTTGTTGGATTCGCCAGACATAGATGTAAGAGCAGAAAATTTTAGATATCAATTAACAGCTATTCTTTTTCTCAGAGGGCAAGACTTTCTTGTTAGTTTTGAGTTGGAGGGTAGCAATGAGTGGAATGTTTACGATTTGACAGGCCGATCTGAAAGAAGAATTTCTTCATCAGATAAAGTCAGATTTGGTGTCGGTTCTTATCGCTATCGTGTGCCTACAGAACGCGTGAATTGGCGAGGAAGAGTAACTGAAGGTTACGAATGGGAAGTTGTTGAAATTAACGATAGCCCAACATCAAGAGGTGTACTGGAAAACCGTTTACGCACAAGATTAATTGAACTAGCGGCCATTAATGGCCATGCTGCGGGTTTAACCAACCGGTAATTTTCTTTTTCTAACCAGAAAAATTCCAACCAGTATTGTTAAAGCTACAATAGCCGACGTTGCGATAAAAGGTAGTCCAACTGAAACTCCAAAAAGCGCTCCACCCCAGGTTGGTCCTATGGCGCGTCCCAAACCAGATAAACCTTGAGCTGTACCCATCATAGCCCCTACGCTATCTTTATCAGCTTCTTGCGAAATGAGACTGTTCAAAGTGGGTAAGTTTAAACTGTGACCCAATGCCATTACTCCGAGAAAGAAAGTCAACATACTTATTGAACCCGACCATGCAATAGCTCCCAAACCAAGAGTCATTAAAACATTTCCGGTCAAAAATATTTTTTCTTCCGCAAACCAATTGGTGAGTGGTCGGATTAATCCACCTTGAACTATAACGGCTATTAATCCTATATAAAAGAACTGAATACCCACTTGTTCAGGACTCATTCCCAGCTCAGATTCACAAAACAAGGGAAATGCACTATACAAGCTAGCTTGACCAAAAGACAAGAGAAAAGCAGCGCCCAGTAATACCAAAAATGCTGTGTTACCATTTAAGCCAGAATGGTTTTTTAATTTTTGCCAAAACTTTGCGCTAAAGACAGAATTCCTTACTTCAAGTACATTGTCTTTCTTTGCTTTGGTATCTACGGTTTCCGGTAAACGAAATACCACTAATAAAAAGCTACACAGAGATAGAAAAGCAGCGAAGAAGCCTGGAAGTCCAAATCGGCGTACTTCCATAAATTCAGCAATTTGGTAGAATCCAAGATTCGAAAAGAAAGCTCTGAACTCAGGATGGATTAGCCCTGATGCAATCGCAGGGCCTAGAACGAATCCTAAGCCAAAAGCAGCACCAATTAAGCCCATGCCTTTAGCCCGGTCTTTTGGGCTAGTCGTATCTGCTATATAGGCCTGTGCTGTTGATATATTCCCGCCCATTACCCCGGCAATCAAGCGTGAAATAAACAGAACCATAAACGACTCCGCAAATCCGAACACGATGTAAGCCAAAACAGCACCGCCCGTACTTAAAAGCATAATTGGGCGCCTGCCTATCTTGTCGGAATAGGATCCCCAAATGGGAGAGAAAACTAATTGGGCAATGGAATAAATACTGTAGAGCAGCCCAATCATGATGGGCGTAGCATTAAACTCACCTGCATAGAAAGGCAATAAAGGCAATACAATGCCAAATCCTATAAG
>SKIC01000059.1 GCA_007116685.1 Balneolales bacterium | reverse complement strand
GGCATTCCGATTGGGTCAGCTCGTGGACCGGGCTCAACAACTCTTGTGATTTGAGGCTCAGGGTCTGCAATCATCCCAAAAATGATGAAAACAAATCCTGTAAATAAACTGAAAGCCGCTAAAAACCCATTTGTGATACGAATTGCGCGCGCTCGTTTTTTATTTGCAGCAACAAACAAGCAAAAAAGACTAACAAGTAATAATAAAATTCCAGCCAGAAGCATGTGAGTAAATAATTTTTGAATGATATTGGTAAATACGTTACTTAGTAACGTTTTGACTTGCTTTATTAGTAAGTGATAACAACCATGAGCAATTTTTTGCAGCACTTCATGAAATCATGTTCTAAAATATGCTTTTTTTGACCATTTTAGTGCATGAATTCGAAACACTCAGTTACCACAATTAACCATGAAATGGATTAAGGCAAGCCTGGCTTTTTCTTTAACTCTTTTACTGATTTTTGTGTTCAGTACCCGATTCGGAACTGTACCTCCGGTTGGTGAAGTACTTAATCCATTTCAGGGCTTTTGGCAAAATATGGCTCAGGTTGGTCTCAAAAAAACCTACCGGATCCGAGCCCCGGAATTACACGAAAAAACAATAGTGGTATTTGATGATCGCGGTGTACCGTCCATCTTCGCTGAAAATGATCACGACCTCTATTTTGCTATGGGTTACGTTCAAGCCAGAGACCGCCTGTGGCAAATGGACTTCCAGGCAAGAGCCGCTGCCGGACGCATTTCAGAAATTATTGGTCCGCAAGCTATCGACTTTGACAAATACCAACGCCGAATCGGGATGGGAATTGGTGCTGAGCGTATTTTGGGAAGTATGCTGTCTAACGACACCACCCGAATGGTTTTAGAGGCCTATGCAGATGGAATCAATTACTTCATTGATAATCTGCGCAAAGCACATCGTCCTCTGGAATTCAAATTATTGGATTACGACCCTGAGCCTTTTACGCCTATAAAAACAGCCTATTTGCTGATGTACATGTCGCAGACGCTAAATCTACAGGCGCATGCACCTCGTGTATCAGCTACTCGTGAGCTCTTGGGCGAAGAGCTTTTTTCAACTCTGTTCCCGGAACATCCCTACATCTCTGAACCCGTAATGCCTACGGTTACTGATGTTGATTCTCCTTTGCAAAAATCGCCACCTGAACAATTTTTCACTCCGAATTTAGTATCCGGCTTGGAATTAAATGGAGTAGAACCAGGAACGGGTAGTAATAATTGGGTAATCTCCGGAGAAAAAAGTCAGAGTGGCGCACCCATTCTCGCAAATGATCCCCATTTAGGACTCACCTTGCCTTCCATTTGGTACGAAATGCACTTGCATTCACCATCGGTCAATGTGCGTGGGGCAACCTTAATTGGTGCGCCCGGCGTAATCATTGGGATAAATGAAAACGCAGCATGGGGTACTACTAATGCGGGTTCCTTTGCTACAGAGATTTACGAAATTGAATTCCGTGACGAATCCAGAAATGAATATCTCCATGATGATGAATGGTTGCCCGTTTCTTACAGAGTTGAAGAAATTTTGGTTAGAGGTGCACCAAACGTAACCGATAGTGTCCGATACACGCATCACGGACCGGTTATGGCGGATGATTTTGAATTTGGCAACAATAGAATTCCGGGTGGACATGCACTAAGTTGGATTTCTCATCGCCCATCAAATGCGATATTAGCTTTTTATATGATGAACCGTAGCTCACATATTGATGAGTTTGAGCAAGCCATGAAGTTTTTCAAAAAACCTTCCCAAAATTGGGTTTACGCTGATGTGCATGGCGATATCGGATTATTTAATTCCGGGGAATTCCCAGTACGATTTCAGCAGCAAGGGCTTGGAATCAGTGATGGCAGAAACTCTCTCTACAATTGGAGCGAATGGATTCCCTTTGAACACATGCCAAGGGAGCGTAATCCGGAACGTGGTTTCGTAAGTTCGGCGAACCAGGAAATCGTGCCTCCATCCTTCCCTTATTACTTAGGTACATTTTACGCTAACTATGAACGTGGTCGTAGAATCAACGAATTATTAGCCAATGGCGACAATTTTACCTTGGAGGATATGGAAAACATGCTGATGGATAATCACTCCCTGCATCCTGAATATATCCTCACATGGATGCTTAGGAATTTGGAAACCTATGAACCTGACGAATATGTAACTAATGTAATCGAAGAATTAGAATCCTGGAATTTCAGATACGATGCTGATGAGCGTATTCCACATTTTTTTGATCAATGGTGGTCTCGTTTCAACAGGAGCCTGTGGGAGCCACTATCAGAATCCACAGATTTAGCAGTTTATTATCCGGCTAGAGCTACCACCGTTTATTTGCTGACCAATCAAAATTATGATGCGTTTCTGGTGAATCCCGTAGAAGTGCTCAAGGAAAGTTTTGAGAAAACCGTGGAGCACTTTACTAAAAATTTTGGAACTGATATTACTGAATGGCAATTCGCATCTATGAGATTCACACGTATTGACCACTTAGCAAATTTACCCGGCTTTAGCGTGCTCTACGAAAAAGGCGGTACGTCAGAAGCTATAAACGCTCTGAGGGGCACGCATGGTCCCTCATGGCGCATGGTAGTTGAATTAACCTCCCCACCGCGGGCCAGAGTGGTTTACCCCGGTGGACAAACCGGAAATAGTGCACATCGCAAATATACAGAGATGATTCCGCATTGGAAGCAAGGTCAGTTTTATGATATGATTTTGCATTCATCACCGGATGATATTTCAGGAAGAACCAAAAGAATTCGTCTCAGACCCTGATAAATATGCTACTCACATTCATTATAACTCTGTTTTTATCGGCTATCCTTCAGATATTTTTCCCGTGGTGGACAATTGCAATAGCCGCTGTAATTGCGGGCTATTTGAGTCAAACTACTCCATGGCGCACATTTTTAGCCGGTGCAGCAGCTATTGGATTTCTTTGGCTAGGTTTTACTTTGGCAGTTAGTATTTTGGGTAGCACGGCAGTATTACCAAAATTAGCAACGCTTTTTAATTTACCTCACCCGATTTTTTTGTACATCCTAACAGTACTCATTGGCTCATTAACGGCCGGTATGGCTGCCTTATCTGGAATTTGGCTAAAAGAAGCTATTTATTACGACGAAGATGATTAATCAGCTTTTTTCTTTAGAATGATGAATGTGATATCATCATCTTTGCTGTTTTCACCAAGCCACTCACGGTGAAGCTCAATCAAGTTTTCTTTGATCTTTTCAGGTGATTCATTTGCAATATTTTCCACAGTTGTAATTATTGGATCATATCCCAACAAGAGCCCCTTCTCATTTTCAAGCTCCAGCAATCCGTCAGTTAATAAAATCAAAATATCCTCGGGTTCTAAAGCTAAAGACTTCTCCGTATATATTGGCTTTGACATTGCGCCAAGCGGCAATCCATTGATTTCTAATAATTTTGTTTTTTTCTGTTTTGCGGAATAATGAATCAAATACGGAATGGCAGCAGAGGATACTTTGACGTGATCTTGCTCACATTTCAAAACCATAAGCGCCATGTGTAGCTTGGAAAGCTTCAGGCTGTGTAAAGAGACATTAAGTTTTTCAAGGATTCGTTTTGGCGAAATAATTTCAAGCATAGCGGAAGCCGATTTGATCATAGCCACCATAATACCCGCCGGTAAGCCATGCCCGGTTGCATCGCCAATAAAAACCAAATTACTGTTACCGAAATTCTTGAATTCGTAATAATCACCACCAATTTCCGTAGCTGATTCATGAAAAACAGCAACATCATAGCCCGGAATTTCGGGGATATTGTCAGGGATAAATTGCTTTTGAACAGCTTGAGCCGTTTCTAATTCACTTTTTCTACGATTGTTTTCTACTTCAATAACTTGTGCCTGAGTCTCTGCAATTTTAGCCTGGAGTTCAGCCGCTTCAGCTCGATACTCCATATCCTTGATTCTGGCTTTTTCTTCTTCTTTGACTTTTACTTTTCGCGTTTGCCATTGCACAATTTGAT
>SKIC01000291.1 GCA_007116685.1 Balneolales bacterium | reverse complement strand
TAATTACTGATCAAAGTATTTTTATCGAAGATTCCATCAATAATGTAAAGAATGCAGCTATTTGGGGTGGTATTCTTGCCATAATCGTTCTTTTTGCCTTCCTGAGAAATGGGTCTTCAACCATGATTATTGGTATCGCGATTCCTATTTCTATTATTGCCACTTTTGGATTGCTGTATTTTAATGGTCTTACCCTCAATCAAATGTCTTTTGGTGGACTCGCTTTGGGAGTAGGCTTGATTGTGGATAATGCCATCGTTGTGCTTGAAAATATTGTGAGGCAACGGCAAAAGGGTAAATCACAAACGGACTCAGCATTAATTGGTACTAAGCAAGTGACAGGTGCCATTATTGCTGCAACGCTTACAACTTCGGTAATTTTTCTACCCGTCCTTTTCATGCAGACCATCACCGGTGCATTATTTCAGGAACTCGCTTTGGTGGTAGTGTTTTCTTTGCTCTGTTCCTTATTAGTAGCCCTCACACTGGTACCCATGCTGGCCAGCAAGTTTTTAACGATTACGCCGGACAATCCAGATCCTGATAAAAAACCACGTTGGCAGAAAGCATTTGAGAGTTTTGAAAATGCCTACAGCAGGGTTTTAGAAAAAGCGCTAAATCAAAAAAAATGGGTGGCACTAACCGCTCTTGTCTTAATGGGTGGTGCGATGTGGTATGCCCCGAATATCCCATTTGAATTAACTCCCGAAACCGATGCTGATGAAATCCAAATCCGTATAAATATGGATGGGGGTACAAACATTGCCGTGATGTATGAGTATCTGATGGAGTTGGATGCTATTGTGAATAGAATCATCCCGAAAGATGAAGTTCAATACATTACTCGTGATGTGCGGAATAGCAGCGCCCGCATCGATTTGACTTTATATAGTCCTGAAGACAGAAAAACGCCATCACATGTGCTTGCGGATCAAATTCGTGAGCAACTTCGGGGTGCGGTTCCGGGTATGGAAGTTCGCGTTTGGGCAAGATCCGGACTTTGGGTAATGCGCCGGGTGTTTAGTAGTGGTGGTGACGGCGAAGCGGTACAAATACAATTACGTGGTTATGATCTTGAATTAGCCGAATCAGTTGCCGAGGATATTTCTAACAGAATAGAAACTCTTGCGGGTGTTTCGGATGTAAGAAGCAGCCGAAGAGAAGGTCGACCTGAGCAAAATGTGTTTTTCGATAGAGAACGCATCTCTAAATTAGGTCTCGGTGTTCGGGATGTTGCTCAGGCTATTCAAACCAGTGTAGGTGGAAGTCGTGCAGGTATGTTTCGGGTGCAAGGTGATGAGTTTCCAATTTCAGTGAGATTCAGACCTGAAGACCGCATGAGTACTATGGATTTGGATAATATTTCCGTGAGATCTGCAGATGGTGAAGTTGTTCCGGTAAGTTCTATTGTTACTCAGGAAAGAGGCCGTGGCCCAACGGGTATTCAGCGAGTTGATGGGCAGCGCGTAACATACATCACTGCAAATCTGGAAAGTGGAGTGGCTCTTGGTGATGCTGTAAACAGAATCCGAACGGAATTGGCTGATGTTCCACTTCCGGATGGCTTTAGTATTTTCTACGGTGGTGAATATGAAGAACAACAAAGAGCACAACGCGATTTTACCATGGCAATTATCATGGCTTTGATTCTCATTTATATGGTAATGGCAGCTCAGTTCGAGCGGTTTATTGACCCATTGATAGTGATGTTTTCAGTTCCTGTTGCTCTTATTGGAATTGTTCCGGTCATGTTGCTAACCAACACTACTTTCAATATTCAAAGCCTGATGGGGGCAGTGATGCTCATAGGTATAGTGGTAAATAATGCCATTGTATTGGTGGATTATATCAACTTGATGCGCCGTGAAGAAAACCTACCTGTTTTCCAGGCAGTAGTTGAAGCGGCAAAACTTAGACTTCGTCCTATTTTAATGACTACCCTCACAACTATACTTGGCCTACTGCCATTGTCTTTCGGCATTGGAACCGGAGGGGAAATTCAAGCAGCACTGGCACGGGTTGTAATTGGCGGACTAACCGCATCAACCTTGATTACTCTTTTCTTGATTCCTGTAATCTACATTAGTGTTAACACAGCTTTAGAATGGATTAGAGAAAGAGTGCCTCAATTACGGCCAAAAGAGCAAGAGGCGATTGCAGTAGCAGAATAAATTAGAAATTATAGAAAACCTTCCTTGGCAATATCGAGGAAGGTTTTTTTATCAGAATTTTGTAATTTAGTCATGCCTAAAAATTTAACAGAATTAAGTTTAGTATGAGCCGATTTGTAGTTCTTTTATTTTTCATTTTACTCTTTTTTATTGGTTGTGGCACGGATGAACGTGACGGAAGGCCATATTTCGTGGCAACAACCATGATGCTGGAAGATGCAATCTCACAAATTGGTGGAGATTTAGTGCAGGTTTATGGATTAATGGGGCCGGGCGTTGATCCTCACATGTATCGAGCCACTCCAAGAGATTTTCAGCGTATGGAGCAAGCAGATATGGTGGTTTATAACGGACTTTTCCTGGAAGCCAGATTATCTGAAATTTTATCCCGTATGGATGATAAAACCTATGCTGCTGCTGAAATTCTACCAGAAGACAGGCTTATCGAAGCGTATGAATTTGGTGGAAATTTTGATCCCCATGTTTGGTTTGATGTCAGTTTATGGGCGGATGTTGTTAGGGGCTTAAGTGAGCAAATCATTACAAAAATTCCTGATCAGGAAGAAGTTCTAAGAGCCAATACTGCAACATATCTCGCTGAACTTGAAGAATTGCATAATTGGGTGGTAGAAGAAATCGCATCCATCCCCGAAAACAGAAGAGTTTTGATTACCGCACATGATGCTTTCGGTTATTTTGGTAAGGCGTATAATATCGAAGTAAAAGGTCTGCAAGGATTAAGCACCCAAACCGAAGTGGGCTTGCAGGATGTACGAAATATGGTGCGGTTTATTATGGCCAATGAAATTCCTGCTATCTTTTTGGAAACCAGCATTGCACCCAGGTCAATTCAATCGATAATAAATGGTGTTCAGGAAAGAGGCGGTCAAGTGAGCCTTGGCGGAGAATTATTCTCTGATGCAATGGGCGAGAGAAATACACCGGAAGGAACGTATATTGGTATGGTACGCCATAATGTAAATACCATTACAAATGCATTGAAATAATAAAACTATGAAAGATCAAAACCCACCCGTAGAAGTGCATGATTTGACGGTTTCTTATCAAAAGAAACCTGTTTTGTGGGATGTTGATTTTAGTATTCCGGAAAGCAAACTAATTGCTGTAGTGGGTCCTAATGGAGCAGGAAAATCTACGCTTATTAAAGCAATAATGGGTTTATTGCCGTCAGTTTCCGGTCATGTTTTGATTTATGGTAAGCCACTTGATGTACAGCGTAAAAGAATAGCCTACGTGCCCCAGCGCGAAACAGTAGATTGGGACTTTCCTATCAATGTGCGAGAATTGGTAACTATGGGGCGATATGCACACTTGAAAATTTTCCAGCGTCCTTCTTCAGACGATAAGGAAAGAGTAGAAAGAGCTCTTGAAGAAGTAGGGATGTCTGCCTATGCAGAACGACAGATTTCGCAATTATCCGGCGGTCAGCAGCAAAGGGTATTTTTAGCCAGGGCACTGGTACAAGATGCTGATATTTATTTTATGGACGAGCCATTTGCCGGTGTGGATGCTGCAACCGAATCCGCAATTTTAGATTTGTTGAGGGATTTACGATTAAAAGGTAAAACGGTAATCGTAGTACACCATGATTTACAAACGGTGTCCGATTATTTTGATTGGGTTATGCTGCTCAATTTAAGATTGGTTGCTTTTGGCCCGATGGAAACGACGTTTACCAAAGAAAATCTGCAGAAAGCCTACGGCGGTCAACTGAATATCCTGTCTCAGGTTTTGGAATTAACCAGAAAAAAAGAGTTCATCAGGGAGCCTGGTCATGAGTGAACTTCTGGCAGATTTTTTCTTGCTGCGTGACCCCAATGTTAGATGGGTATTGGCGGGAACAGTTTTGCTGGGATTATCTGCCGGAGCCATGGGCTGTTTCGCGGTATTGAGAAAGAGGGCACTTGTTGGTGATGCTGTGGCTCATGCGGTTCTGCCCGGAGTTTGTTTGGCATTTATCGTAGCTGGTGATAAAGATCCCTTAGTTCTGCTTTTAGGCTCGGTCATTTTTGGCTGGATTAGCATAGTTTTAATGGACTATCTGATTAGAGAAAGCAAAATATCAGCAGATACATCCATTGGTATGATTTTGTCCGTTTTTTTTGGACTGGGTGTCGTTTTGTTGACGTATATCCAATCTTCAGGAAATGTAAATCAAAGTGGATTAGATGCGTTTTTATTTGGAAGTGCCGCATCAATGCTACCTGAAGACGTGATGGTTTTTGGCTTAGTTAGTTTATTGGTCATCATCGCCATCATATTACTTTACAAAGAATTAAAACTGGTAAGTTTTGATCCTGCCTATGCCACAGTAATCGGTTATCCCATGAAGCGTATGGAAGTCGTGATTGGAACTTTACTAGTTGTAACCATAACAGCTGGTTTACAAGCTGTGGGCGTAGTTCTGATGGCTTCTATGCTAATTATTCCGGCAGCAGCTGCCCGCTACTGGACAGATAGTTTGTGGGTAATGTTAGTAGTTGCTGCATCAGTTGGTGTCATGGCTGCTATATCCGGCACATTCATCAGTTATTCGGCTCCGTCAATGCCAACAGGCCCCTGGATGGTGGTTGCAGCGGCTGTTCTGTTTACACTTTCCTATTTATTTGCTCCCAAACATGGAGAAGTTAGAAGGTGGCTGAGCTTGAAGAAGGATCGCGAAAAAATAGGCTGGGAGAATATTTTAAAAACCTTGTATCACCTTGAAGAACAGGATAAAAATACAGAAAGAGCCCGTACCAGAAATGAAATCCTGAAAAAACGCAGAGTACAGCCCGAAGAACTCAAAAAAAGCTTGCAAAAATTATGCAAAATGAACTTTGTATCTCGATTACCCGGAGAACCAGAATCGTATTTGCTAACAGCTTTAGGGCGGGAGCGAGCAGAAAGAATCGTGCGAGTGCATCGCTTATGGGAGTTGTATCTCACAGAACGCCTTAATATCGCCGGTGATCACGTACACGACGATGCTGAATCTATGGAGCATTTGATTACACCTGAAATAGAGCAGCAATTAGCAGTCTTATTAGGCGAACCCACAAGTGACCCCCACCAAAGTGCAATTCCATATCGTCATTCTGATAAGGGAGGTGATGTGTAATGGCTACATTTTGGATTATACTGACCGGTTCTTTGGCTGCCGCCGCTTGTGCTTTAGTGGGAAGTTTTTTGGTATTACGAAAACAAGCCATGCTCAGCGATGCAATTTCACATGCAGTTTTACCGGGAATCGCTATCGCATTTTTATTGACAGCATCCAGAAACACTGTGCCTATGTTGTTAGGAGCCGGGGCTTTTGGTTTACTAACCGTGTATCTCACCGAAAAATTGAGTCAGGGCAGAATAATGTCTGATGCAGCTATGGGTATTGTATTCACCACACTTTTTGCCATTGGTGTGATCATAGTCAATTTATTTGCCGGGCAAGTGGATATCGATCAGGATTGCATTCTTTACGGTGAAATTGCTTATGTGCCCTGGGATCGTTGGTTCTATGCTGGAATAGATCTTGGACCGAGGCCGGTCTGGATTCTTTCCTTTGTATTATTACTAAATCTGGCTTTTGTGATTAGTTGTTATAAAGAATTAAAAATCTATGCTTTCGATAAAAATTTGGCGATTTCTATGGGTATACCGGTAGGTATAATTCATTATGCACTAATGGGTACCGTATCGTTTTCTACCATTGCGGCATTTGAAAGCGTGGGGGCCATCCTTGTAGTTGCTCTTTTAATTGTACCTCCTGCAACTGCGTACATCCTTACAGAAAAACTACATGTCATGTTACTATTGGCTGTGTTTTTTGGAGTCAGTTCAGCCATATCCGGATATTATTTTGCTTGGTGGACTAACAGTTCTATAGCAGGGGCAATTGCCGTAATGACCGGGATATTTTTTGCATTAGCGTTCGCATATACTAAGTGGATAAAGAGCAAAACTCAGAAAGAGTTGAAAGAAGCACAAATTGGCCAATCAGTTATACTTGAAACAACTTCAAATTAAACGTATATTATTTGGCTAAACAAATTTGAGACACATCCATCTCAATTTGCGAGAGTGGCGGAATTGGTAGACGCGCTAGATTTAGGATCTAGTATCCATCGGATGTGGGGGTTCGAGTCCCCCCTCTCGTACTTTTTTAATCCTATCCTATGTTGGCATTTCCTGGCCAGATCAGGACACAATCAATCAACTCAAAAAATTCAGTTGTGAATATAGACGTAAAAGAACTAAGCACGGTAGATAGAGAGCTTACCATCAAAGCAGGCAAAGAAGATTTAGCTCCAAAATTTGATCAAGCCGTTCGCGAATACAGAAAAAAAATAAACCTTCCGGGATTCAGACCAGGGCAAGTTCCTGCTTCCATCATCAAAAAAAGGTTTGGGAAAGACATTGAAGGAGAGCAAATCAACGCATATATCCAGGAAGTTTTTGAAAAAAATATCGTTCCTGAGCATAAGCCCGTAGGTGAGCCGGTTATTGATAAAGTTTCTTATGAGAATGGTGAACTTGAAGTTCACATGAAAATTGGCGTGAAACCAGAATTTGAAGTAATGGAAATTGAAAAAATTTCTGTTGATAAAATGGTGCACGACGTTTCAGAGGAAGAAGTGGACGAAGAATTAGAGCGCACTCGCCAGAAGAATGCCAAATTCGAAGATACCGATGAGGCTGTTTCTGCAGAATCCAAAGTTGTATTGAATGCCCAGGCTTTAGATAAAGATGGAAATCCTATCGAAGGTGATACCGACGAAGGTAAAGAAGTTGATTTGTCTCAGGAAGACAACAAGCCATTCCTCACAGCACTAGAGGGTAAAAAAGTTGGTGATGAAGCCACTGTTACTTTTGGTGAAGGCGATGATACAGAATCATTTCAAGTAACTATTACCAGTGTTCAGAAAAAAAATGTACCCGAATTGAATGACGATTTCGTAAATGACATATCTAAGGGTACCTACACTGAACTCTCAAATTACAGAAGTTTCATAAAGAGCCAGATTCAAAGCTATTATGATGAAACTGCTGAAAATCTGGTTAAGCAAAACATCATGGACGAATTGGTGAAAAACCATGAATTTGAGATTCCTGAGGTAGTTGTTAACAGGTTTTTAGAAGCTTACCTGGAGCAAACCAAGCAACAATACGGTGAGCAATACCCGGAAGGCTTCAATGAAGAAAGTTTTCGTGAAGAAAATCTTGATCAAGCCAAAAAAGAAGCAAAATGGGCATTCATTCTCGGAGAACTCGAAGAGCGCTATGCAGGTGAGGTAGAACTCAAGCCTGAAGATGTTGACAATCATTTGGCAAAAGAAGCTGCTCGTTATGGTTTGCCTATGGAGATGATTAAAAACTTCTACGCTCAGTCCGGAGATCAATTGGAAAATTTGCGTAGAAACATCAGAACGGATAAACTTTTCGGAAAGTTAGCAGAATTGGTATCTGTTAACGAACTTACAAAAGAAGAGTACCAGAAAAAGTACAACGATAAAGATTCCGAATAACCTCAGAAATTAATCGATTATGAATAGCATTTCCCAGCCTTTATACGATATGAGCGCAGATAGAAAAGAGCCGCAAAGCAATTTAATCCCTATGGTTATTGAAACCACTAGCAGAGGTGAGCGTGCTTTTGATATCTATTCACGTCTTTTAAAAGACAGAATTATCATTTTGGGAACCCCAATTAATGATGCTGTGGCCAGTACAATTGTAGCGCAGATTCTTTTTCTTGAATCAGAAGATCCTGAAAAAGATATCAATCTTTATATCAATAGCCCGGGTGGTGTAGTTTCAGCAGGTTTGGCAATTTATGATACTATGCAGTACGTAAAATGCGATGTTGCCACTACATGCATGGGTATGGCGGCGTCTATGGGTGCTGTACTATTGACAGCGGGAGCAAAAGGAAAAAGATCCTGCTTACCAAATTCTCGCGTAATGATTCACCAACCATTAGGCGGTGTGCAAGGTCAGGCTAGCGACATTGAGATTGAAGCCAAAGAAATTCTCAGAATTAAAAAGAATCTGAGCCAGATTATCGCTGATCATGCCGGTAAAGATCTGGAAACTATTATTAAAGATTCAGACCGTAACTATTGGATGAGCGCTGAAGAGTCCAAAAATTACGGACTTGTTGACAAAGTAATGGTTCGGGAAGAATCCAAAAAATAATCTGAATTCCTTACTTCAATGAGTGAGTCAAAAGATAAACAGAAGATAAGATGCTCATTTTGCGGGCGTGGCAGCAATGAAGTTAGTAGCATGGTTGCCGGACCAAATGTGTACATTTGTAACCATTGCGTTCAGGATGCATCGAGCATAGTCAAAAATGATCTTGCCAACAGAAACAGTCGTAAAACGGACAGTTTCAGACCTATGCTTAAGCCTGTTGAAATTAAGGCAAAGCTTGATGAGTACGTAATTGGGCAAGAGCAAGCAAAGAAGACCTTATCTGTAGCTGTTTACAATCACTACAAACGCATAACCTCTCAGGCTGAAAAGAACATAGAAGATGCTCATATTGAGAAGAGTAATATCGTTCTTCTTGGCCCTACAGGGTCTGGTAAAACACTGCTCGCCAAGACATTGGCAAATATTATTGATGTGCCTTTTTGTATTGCAGATGCAACGGCATTAACCGAAGCTGGTTATGTTGGAGAGGATGTAGAGTCCATTTTGTCTAACCTCTTGCAGGCATCTGATTACGATGTTGAGCGCGCTGAGCGCGGAATCGTTTACATTGATGAAATGGATAAAGTTGCCAGAAAAGGCGATAACCCGTCCATAACCAGAGATGTTTCCGGTGAGGGTGTACAACAAGCTCTTTTGAAAATTTTGGAAGGTACTGTAGCTAATGTTCCACCAAAAGGTGGCCGTAAGCATCCTGAGCAAAGCTTTATCAATATAAATACAGAAAATATCCTGTTTATTTGCGGTGGCGCTTTCGAGGGTTTATCTGAAATTATTTCTCGAAGGATGTCAACCAGTAGCATGGGCTTTAATGCCGGAGAACAGGTGAAGTTTGATAAAAACGATCCGGATATATTCACTTATTCTGAGCCTGAAGATTTACAGAGATTTGGTCTCATCCCTGAGTTAATTGGTCGATTACCTGTCATTTCTGGCTTACACGAGTTATCTGAAGAAGCGATGATAGATATCCTTGAGAAACCCAAAAATGCCTTGATTAAACAGTATAAAAGGCTGTTTCAGATGGAAGGTGTAGACTTGGTTTTTGAGGATGATGCTCTGAAGTCAATCGTTTCTTTGGCAAGAAAGCGCAAAACAGGTGCCCGAGGCCTCCGCTCAATCATGGAGAAATCTATGCTGGATATTATGTTCACGCTTCCAACGATGAATAACGTAGAGCGTTGTATCATCACAAAAGCTACTATTGAACAAGCCGCACCTCCTGTTTACGAAAAACGAAAGGCATCTGCCTGATTTTCGGTACTATGCTATTTATGAATTCGTTACTATAAGCCATCCCTTTGGATGGCTTTTTTTATGTTCGAGAATTAAGATTATGAAATACCTCAAATCGTCTTATAAAGTTAAAGTTATACTTGTCAGTGTACTAACTCTAACAGCAATAGCGTCTATACTATATGCCCAATATTTGGTGAAAGTGATTCAAGAGAAGGAACACTCATCAGTAGAATTATGGGCAAAAGCAATGGAGTATAATAGCCGTCCCCATTTTATAGAGACTCGTAAAGAACTCCAATTTATAGCTCGCGAAATACAAAATCATCAATTATTAAGTGATAGTCAGAGGCAGCGATGGAATGCTGTTTTGCAAAGAGCAGAAACTGATTTAGCCAATTCTGCATTAGATTTTGTTGCTTCAGAGCTGATTATTAAAAATCGTTTTGAAATTCCGTCTGTAGTTACAGATGAAGAGGGGGAAATTCTGCACTATAGAAATATAGATGAACGAAGACTCAGTAAAGACATCGTAACACAATTCGCATCAATTAATGAACCTCTCTCAATAGCATTAGAGACCGGAAACGGGACCCAAACACAGAAGATATACTTTGGTGACAGTGCGTTAATTACCACATTGAAATATTTCCCATTCATACAGTTTGGGTTGTTAGGTGTCTTTTTAGGGATTGGATACCTCGCTATGAGTAGCATTAAGCGTAATGAACAGTCAAATTTATGGGTGGGAATGGCAAAAGAAGCAGCGCATCAGCTTGGTACGCCATTATCAAGTTTATATGGCTGGTTAGAACTGCTCAAAGAATTGAGTACTGAGCAAGAGGTGTTGAACATAGTTCACGAACTACAGAATGACGCAGAGCGTCTACAAATTGTCACGGATAGATTTAACAAAATTGGTTCAGCACCAGAGCTGCAAAAGCAAAGAGTACAACCCATTTTGGAAAAAGTTACCGATTATATTGCTCGCAGACTTCCACAATTGGGCAAACACATTAAGTTGGATGTGAATATTCAAGAAGACGTGAAAACGGAAATTAACGCTGAGCTTTTTACTTGGGCAATAGAGAATCTTGTCAAAAATGCTATGGATGCAATAGATACCAGCAAGAGTAATGCTGTGGTTGGTATTCGCTCATACGTAAAGGATCAGGATTACATAATAGAAATATCAGACACAGGTAAGGGAATTGAGAAATCTCACTTAAAAGAGATTTTTACACCGGGCTTTAGTACCAAAGTTAGAGGCTGGGGTTTAGGGTTAAGCCTTACAAAAAGAATTGTTGAAGAATACCATGGTGGGAAAATAATGGTGGTATCCTCAATACCCGGAGAAGGAACTGTATTTAGAATTCAAATTCCGGTTAACTGATTAATTAATCTTTTTTAAATCCTCTTTTTCGGGCGTAGTCCATTAATTGGGTTTTAAGAAGATTACGGCCTCTGTGCAATCTGGATCTGATTGTTCCTATAGGCACATCAAGCATATTGGCTATTTCTTCGTAGGTAAAACCTTCAATATCACAAAGCATTACTACCGTTCTGAAATCTTCAGGTAAATCTGAAAGGGCTTTGGTGACATCATCATCCATCATTTCCCGATACATCAGATCTTCGAGATCAGTAGTTTCTTTATAGTCACTTCTTACAGATTCGTAATAAGTAGCAACTTCATCGTAATCAACCTGATTAGGTTGCCTGGATTTTTTGCGATAGATATTGATGTAAGAGTTTTTAAGAATCCTGAATAGCCATGCTTTTGCATTTGTGCCTTTTTCATAACTATTAAAAAAACGAAAAGCTTTTACTATTGTCTCTTGGACCAGATCTTCTGCATCATTCGGTTCTGCAGTTAATTTGAGAGCAAAATTGTATATCGCATCTAAATGCGGTAACATTTCGCTTTCAAAATCAATCTGTTTTTGAAGTTCTTCTTTGGAAAGATTAGCCATCAACTAAGATATTGAGGATTCTAATTATCCGTCACCAAAAGGGCTGAAAATGCTTTAATCATTTAATAGGTCTATTCATCACCAGTCCGAACAATGTCGGTATCACATATAATAATATAGGTAATTGATTAACTAATATAAAGAACCAACAAAAATCGTATGTTGTATAAAAATTAAATCTCAATAAGCAGAATATATTAGCCAAAAAAACCAAATGGCAATTTTTAGAAGGTTATTGAAATCACCTCTTTTTTACAGTTTACTCGTAACAATCTTAATTCATGCATATTCAAATTCTGAATATGACTATACATTAAGCTACAGTAATTTAATCATCACGGACTCACTTGCTCAGGATACAACGACTATTAGTCTTGATACTGTATTAGTTGATGAAGAAGATATCTACATAAGCGACGATGAAATTAAGGCTGTTCAAGATTCTATTATCCTACTGGAGCATACTAGAATTGTACCGATTCCAGGAAATATTCGTGCAGATAGGCAACGACCATTGCCTGATGATGTGAATATTAGAATTACTGAAGAAGGCGATTTTGGTGGAGAATTCTACTTTGCATTGATTAGGCATGCTTTACAGGAAGTACAAAACAGAAATACTATATATAGTGTACTAGAGGGAAGATTACCAAGTATGGCTTATGCGGTGAGTCTGCCGATCATAGAAGCAAGTATTGATTACAGATCAAGGCACATCTTTAAGTCTATTTATGAAGCTGAGATGTTCGCTGATACCTTACGGAACAGATTTAAAAATCAGGTAAAAGTTAATGTTTTCTTAAGAAGTTACGATATAAACCTTCTGGAATTAGAAAGAGAAGAGCTTTTTGATGTTCATATTGAAAATAGAGGAGATATAATCAAGCCGCTTAAAAAGTCTTTTTCACCTATTCGTAGCCGTAGACTAGGCAATGATAGTTGGTTTGAAAGACGTTTGAGCCTGGTTTTTCCAAGAATGAGTTCGGGGGTAGATTATTGGCAAGATTTTGAAGTTAACCTCATAATTAAGCCAAAATTTGAAGGTTTGAGTATCTCAGAGAACGAAAAAGCAATTTTTAACCTTGTGCCTCGATAATACTTGCAAATTTTGTGAAGTAGTATAGAGCTAAAATTATTCTTCCATTTAGAATGGTTATTTGTCTAAATGAACATATATTAACCTAGATAAATACCTTTTTTTCTTTTGTGAATTAAGTTTTAACTTTGCACTTTGAATTAAAGCTCACAAATTCCAATATAAAACTGGTACGATTATTGTTTAAAGACCGGTATCAAAACAGTACTTACACACAACAGCTGAATTAGAATGGCATCTGATTGCAATAAGAAAATCTCGATACAGTTTCTACCTTATATAGTGACTGCCTTGCTGTTTCTCTTAGTAACGCATGATTCAAAGGCACAAGGCTTCTTTGAAGATGTGGAGTTAAACTTAAGAGGTGGAGTTCACAATTTTCATGGCAATTTCATTCCTTACGATGCCTATTCAGACGTTTATGGGCTTCCGTTTCCTTTTTTAGGCTATAATGCAGCATTTGGTTTTTCAAAGCCCATTGAATTAACGGTACCTGATTTCAGTATCCGTATAAACGTAGGCTTAGAATATGTCCGCCTAGAAACCGATGCAGCTACACGTAATACTGTTGTTGGCCCTCTACAACCAATGAATATCAAGAATCACGGTTTTGGGCCATACTTAAATATTGGGTTTCATTATTTCCTTACTCAAAACTTCACAATAGAACCATCTATTGGTGTTTCGTTATTGTATAACAACCCAACCACAGATGGTTTTTTCGACTCGGGCAGAACTATTTATACCCCAGATCGCTTAGCTACCTTCACAGGCAATAGGTTATCTGGATCTCCTCCTTATGCTCTACGCGACATTGAAGGCACTGATGCATGGGAATCTATATCGGCATTCGTTCCTGCAGCCTCAGCTGCGATACGCTTTTCAAGAAATTTCCTTGGTAATTATTGGTGGTTCCTTGAATATCGCCATATGATTATGCTTGATAATACTTTTGATGGAATTGATCAGTTAGATTCCAATCCTGGTCAGAGAGACGAAATTGACGGTATGAGCATGGTTACAACAGGGGTCTCATTCCCACTTGATCGTCGCTTAAGACGAACAGAGCAGACTCAGGAAAGAAGAGAACGCCTAGACAGAAGAGAGCTTATTCGTGTAGAACGAGTCGAAAATATTGCCGCTCTTATTACCACGGAAGATGACTTGCGTGAACTCCAACGAGCAATGAGTGACAAAATATTGCTCTATGATACGCCAGGCGTGCGATTTAATGAACTTGCTTCTCGAGTTGTTGAAAGAAGAGTCCGGCTTGCTGATAGCGAAATCATGACACAGATGGTAGAACTGCCAGGTTCGAGTTACATAATTGGATTGAACTCTGTAGATGAACTTAACATTCAAATTCAAAGCAGGAAACGCATAACTATCAATCCATTCATGATTGATAAATATGCTGTAACGAATAGACAATACAGAGCTTTTTTGATAGCCATGGGAGCATTACCACGGACTGCATCACAAGTTCAAGGAGGAGACCCTGCTAACTTTAATTTTGGCAGTCCTTTGGAATGGGACGAGTTGTTAAGGAGAGCAGAACTTTCGGATTACAGACAACACATCGACCCACCGCGTCTGGATGACCCTATGGATTTGCTACCAGATAGTACCCAATGGGTTAGATTTGGTC
>SKIC01000271.1 GCA_007116685.1 Balneolales bacterium | reverse complement strand
GAGTCTGTTTTTTCGTCGAGAACTCGTTTGGTTTTAATTTTCTTCTTTTTGCCTTTTGTTGCCTCTGAATCTGCATCAGCATCAGTTTTCGCTTTAGGCTTTGTCTCCGGCTTTTTCTTTTTCTTTTTACGCTTTGGCTCATCATCATCAGCTGATACAGCCATTTTGCCGAGTATTTTAGTACCAGAAAGTCTTTCAGCACGCGCACGTATTACTGAGGGTGGAGCATCTTCTAGTTCATCTTCATCATCGGATGCATCTGTTTCATCATCTTCAATAATCTGATCTTCATCATCCACTTGCTCAGCGTAATCAGAATCATTATCGTCTTCTTCCTCAGTCTCATCTACAACCTCTTCAGACTCTGGCTCGGGCTCAGGTTCAACAGTTTTTGAGGACTCTTCTTTTGCTTTAGGAGCTTCTTCCTTTTCTTCTTCAACTACAGGTTCAGGAATCTCGGGCTCAGGATTTTTCTCATCAACCGGTTCCAAAGGTAAAAGGTCATCTTCTGGCTCTAAACCAGGGATTACATCATCTTCAGGCTCAAGAAAATTATCTATAGAGACAACGTCATTCTGTGCACTTCTGCGAGAATTTCGTCTTTCGATATAGTCTTCACGACTTTTTTCATGTTGCTGGCTTTTTGCTTTGTCATCTCCAAACACCCCTTCCAAGACCGAATACATTTCGGGGGTAATCTTGGCATTTGGCTTTTTTTCAATCTCAAAGCCTTGTTCTGCCAAAGTATCCACAATTGAAGCTGTGGTTACGTTGAATTCAGATGCAACTTTAAATAAGCGTTTTGGTTTAGCGTCGTTTGTCATAAAGTAATTTATCGCCTGTCTCTGTTTCCTAAATCAATGAATTCGATAACTGATTAAGCTTCGTCGTCGTCGAATTCTTCTTTAATTACGTTAAAGATTTCTTTTGCCTTTTCTTCCGTAATGGCACCATCTGTACGTCTAACCAGTTCCTGAACATTCAAATTAAGAACTGCTCGTGCCGTATCACATCCAATATCATACAAGGTTTGTACTATTTCTCCACCAAAATCTTCTTCAAATTCAAAGATATCGATATCCTCTTCATCATCAACCTCACGATATACATCAATCTCATAACCGGTTAACTGTGTAGCCAATCTAATGTTCACACCACCTTTACCGATAGCCTTAGATACCTGATCAACAGGTACTACCACATTAGCTTTTTTGGTGGCTTCATCAATATCAACTGATTGAACTGAAGCCGGCTGAAGTGCTCTTTTGATATAATCAACGGGATTATTTGTATAGTTGATTACGTCAATGTTCTCATTGCATAATTCTCTTACGATGGAGTGAATTCGAATTCCTTTCATGCCCACACAAGCTCCAACAGCGTCAACACGCTCATCATGAGAAATTACGGCAACTTTAGATCTGTCACCTGGCTCGCGAACGGTGTTAACTATTTCAATGATACCATCAAAAACTTCCGGAATTTCGTTTTCAAATAATCTTTCGAGGAACAATGGTGATGTTCTAGAGATGATTACAGCTGGGTTACCGTTTTCACGCTTCACTTCAATTACAACAGCACGGATGGTATCGCCTTTACGGTATCTGTCTTTGTAAATCTGCTGGCTTTTGGGAAGGATTAATTCAACACCATTATGATTTACCAAAATATCCTTGGTGCGTACCTGATAGACATCTCCAAGCACAATTTCACCAACTCTGTCGGAGTAATCATCAAAAATATTGTCTTTCTCTATTTCACGGATTCTCTGTGCTAAAGTCTGACGAGCCATCAATACGGAACGACGACCAAAGTCCTCAATTTTGATTTCCTGAGCGAATTCATCAAATAATTCCAAATCAGGATCAAATTTTTGAGCTTCTGTGAATGAAATTTCATTAACCGGATCGGATAGTTCATCATCAGGAACTACTTCACGGATATGCATTATCTGTAATTCACCTCTGTCCGGGTTAAGAATTACATCGAAAGAATCATCTTTCCCGTACTTTTTCTTAATCATAGACCGAAATACATCTTCCAGAATAGATAAGAGCAAATCACGGTCAATGCTTTTATCTTTTGCGATTTCAGCAAATCCTTGGATGATTAATTTTGAAATATCAGTTTGCATACTAATTCTCCGGGTAATCCAGCAGGTGGTCAAATGACCGCTAATATTTTAGTTTCAATTATGTTGTCGAGAGAAACGGTAACCGTTTCTTTTCGATTATTTTCTTCAAATGTGATGTCTGTTCCTTGTACGTCTTTGATGCTGAATTCGCCTTTTTTAACAACTCCTTCTGCATTTTTGTAACGCACTTTGGCAGTTCTACCGATATTATTTTTGTACTGACGAATATCAATCAATGGTCTGCTCAAACCAGGAGAAGACACATTAAGGACGAAGTTATTTCCAAAAACGCCATCCTCTTCAATAAGTATATTCATCTTACGACTAACATCAGCACATTGATCAAGCGTAACGCCTCCGGATTCAGTATCCAAGTACAGCCAAATAACCGGCTGCTGGTCGTTACCTTTGCACTCTGCATCTACAAGATATATTCCATCCTGCAATGACAGACTGCCAAATAAGTGCTTTATTTTTAAAATGTTATCGTCTTGCATTTATCGTAAACTATACATACAAAAAAAGTGAGACAGAATTCGGCCTCACTTTTCTTCATTAGACTTCTAAATATAGCCTAAATAGCAGTTAATCACAACTTGTGACGGGTAAATATATTTGCCTGTACTTCTTAAGACCATAACTAATTTTGATTTCCTGAATATGCTCTGTCATTATTTGACCTTTCTTGTATTTTCTGCTTTATAATTTGATATCATCTTTCAGTTGTATTCCATAAACCAATTTCAGCAAAGTCATTCATAAAGTTATGTGCCGATTTCACTTTTCATTTTCCTTACTCATTTCAGTATTTGTAGCCTTTTTCATTATGTCGTGCTCAAATGGTGAGGAAACAAGCAGCACCCCTCAGGGACGCACCTTGAATCTCACGGAGCAGGTTGCATTTTTAAATGATGAAGGCAATGAGATAACTACCGTACGTGTAGCTTTGGCCGACACTCCAAACAAACGAAACCTGGGGCTTATGGATGTCTATGAAATGCCCAGAGATGCAGGAATGCTATTTATTTTCGATGATGAAGTTCCAAGAAGTTTTTGGATGGCTAACACTCCTCTTTCCCTTGATATCGTTTTTGTAAATACCGATATGGAAATTGTACGAATTCGCAGAAATACCACGCCATTTTCGGAAGCGCAAATATTGTCGGACTACCCTGCTAAGTTTGTGGTTGAAGTACATGCCGGTTTTACCGCAGCAAATGATATTCAGGAAGGCATGAAAGTCCACCTGCCAAACCTCTAAATAAACACCCATTATTTATTATCCTGAAATTTTTGCGGATAAAGCTTTTCGACCGTATTCATCTCTAAATCCTTAATCTTCTTGAGGATTTATCCATCCGTAAATTACTGCGATGCTTTCCAGTCTGTTCTTAGCAGACGGAATAACGAGTGGCTAACATAGTAATCATTTCTTTTTTCAACCTCAGCTAAAATGGCTTCTTGGGTGAAATCCAATGCCAGAGGAATGGATGCACTTCTGGGATTGTCCACTGCCGCTTGTATCTCAATTCTGTTTAGTTCTAAACTTGTAAACCCAAAATCAACTATCCCATTGCATGCCACTCGCGTAAAACCTTTGCCTTCATACTTTTTTGAAATCCAATATCCAATTGTTGCGATATCGTTATTTCTGTTCACAGCCATGTAACCAATTAATCCTGCAAGGCTATTCTTGTATCGAATTGCTAATTGAACTCCCGGGCAAGTTCCCTCTGCCTCACCTGAGGTCAAATATTCAAATGCCTTGCGATTATTTCGAATAAAGCGATGCACATCATTTCTCGAGGCAAGCGGCTTGTTGCTGCGTATCCACTCATCTAATCTCTCCTTTTCTGATGTTATAATTTCAAACAGAGCTTGAACGTCATCGTCTTGAAATAAATCCAG
>SKIC01000153.1 GCA_007116685.1 Balneolales bacterium | reverse complement strand
TAGTGCTTCCACCAGTACCTATGTTGAATGTTCCGTTGTTTACAAAAGTATTAACATCTCCTGGTAAAGATGAAGAAATTGTTACTGTTCGGGAAGTTGCATCACTTGCAGTAAAAGTTCCTCCATTCTGGATTATTAAGTATGGTAATTCTATATCCTCAGTGATTGTGACACTTTCTCCATCTGGAATTGCGTAAACCCCATCAAATTTTAATGAGTTGAAAAATAAGTTTCTTGCTCCTCCATCGTCACCTGCACCACCAGCACTTACGTTATATAGTCTAATATTTGATATTGTACCTGGTGAAATATCAGATATCGTTCCTGATTGGGTTTCAGTCCTTCCTCCTGTCCTATTTACCACCCAGTCTACGTTATCAGAATTTTGAGTAAAAGTAAAAGTAAATACAGTGTTGGCATCATATTCATTCGAAAAAAGAACTGTACCATCTAAAATATATTGGTCACCACCAACATTGAAATTTATAATAGTACCATTTGACGCATCTCGTAAATCAAAACCTTTAGCGCCATCTCTAAAATTAACACCTACTGAAACTGAAAATGACTCCCCTTCGCTCAAAGCAGCTGGAAAACCTCTTGTCGCACCTGATGATACATCATTAGCAGAATTAGCAAATAGTCCAAAAACTTTTCCATCTGTATCTAATTCAGACGAGAATGATCCAATGAAACTACCTGCAAATCCTTCGTTGTTTGGTGTGGCAGTATCAAAACTCCAATTACGAAAACCAAAACCTTCATTATTCTCTTGGTTCCATTCTGGTGGGTCATAATTAGAGGCATCATCTTCAGCAATGGTAACCGCGGTTTCTCCAAATACATATTGTGCGTTGGTATGGGAGATGCTCAATGTAATCAATATTAATAGCGACAAGATTGTCGTAACAAATGTCTTCATCAGTTTTTCCTCCTCATGATTTTAATAGCAAAGAAAGCGGCTCCCAAAGTCATTAGGATAGCTGGTGCCCAAACGGGGGTTTGATCCGGCGGTGCTGGTGGCGGTGGTGGCATTTGCGCTAAAGCATCGCTTGGAGTAATCACAAACAGTGCTAAAACTATACCTACCACGACTGCGATCGTTAGTAGTGGGTTCTTCATAGTTAATCTGACTTATTTTAGTTCTATTAATAGATGTAAGCGCTTACAGATTACTGATTTTATTTTAAATTGTAAAGAGCGGCGATGTTTTTTTGTTGAAGGTTGGTTTAGGTGACAGGAATTTGTCGAACGTCGAAAGTTGAGGGTTGAACGGTGTTGATGTTTGACATGAGTTATTATCTCGGTTTAATCTGCTAAGGTTTCCTTAACTCTGAACCGCATACAGATTAAATGGGGAATTCGCCGAAGGTTAATCAGGATTTGGGCGATTGGTGAACAAGCAATTCGTTGGTATATTTGGATATTGTTCACCAATCGTTTCGCAACTCAAATACCGCACACTGTAGGTGTGCCGGCTACTGTTTTTTCGAAAACTGGATTGGGTCTCGGCGCGGAATGGAATGGGATTTTGGTCGAAGGTCGAAGTTTAAACGTTGAAGGTTTTTTGGGCGGTCATTTCCACGATTAAAAAAATACGCACATAAGAGCCCAAATTATCCGATTATTAATTAATCCTTTTCTACCAACACCCCCTATTCAGTTCCGCTAGGAACAAAATAGAGGTAGAAAAGGATTACAACCATCCATCCCAAAAGCCCCGTATGGGGCGAAATAGATGTCTTTGGGGAGATCAATTATTATGCACAATTTAATGGACTGTATATTTTTGGGTCCTGTAGCGTATTTATTAGGTATTACATTTCGTACCTACGGCACTTCAATTATGGATAGCCTTACGGTTTTCTACCGATATTTGCGTCCCTGACGGGACTTTTTACTCTGGCGGCTCTTCTTCTTTTTCTGCGTAAATATAGAGCGTCACCGGTAATTATCAGTTGTTTTTTCTATCAATCTCGGAATCATACCATCATTTGTGGCATAAGCGTCAGGATAACTCAGAATATTGCGCCGGGTGAAGATAACCTCGGCCGGTAGTTGATTAACGACAATCGTTTCTTCAATGCAAAACCGCACGCTGAAAGTGTGCCATATTTATAGCCCGGGGTTGAGCGGAGCGATACCCCGGGATAGAATATGAGTACACATCAAAACGCGCCGGCTGTTGGGTTTTCAAAGGCTTGATTGAATTCCGGCGCGGAATGGAATGAGATTTATTCAAAATGTAATAGATTGAACAGGCAATTTTTTATCTTTGGGTGCTTTACAAACTTCCTAACTTTTGAGTTTTATCCCCGTTATGAAAATTTTATTGCTTTCTGATATCCATGGAAATTTCGAGGCGCTGCAAGCGGTGATGCAGAAGGCTACGCGATTGGAATACGATCGTATTGTGTGTCTGGGTGATTTGGTGGGCTATGGTCCGCAGCCCGTGGAGGTTGTTTCTTATATACGTGAACATGACATTCCCTGCGTTTTGGGTAATCATGATGCCGGGGTGGCCGGTTTGATTTCTCTGGAATTTTTTCGTGATCCCAATCGATCCTTGCTGAAAAAGACGCAAGAACTATTGGATGCTGAGAACCTTGAATGGCTGGCCGGTTTGCCGAAAACTATACATGGCGATAATTGGGTGGCTGCGCATGCTACCCCTCTGCAAACCCAAAACTGGCCTTATTTGGATAATTCTCGGGCTTGTCAGGAGGTATTAGCCCATATCAAAGAAGAGCTTTGTTTTGTTGGTCACACGCACCGAAGCGGGATTGTGGCTGATCGTATCGGGGTTTTTCGGGTGACGAAAGGGAATCGTTATGTCATCAATCCCGGCAGTGTGGGTCAATCACGAGAAAAGGATAAACGCGCTTCTTTTGCAATCGTGGATACGGAAAACGTAACATGCTCTATCCTGAAAACGGAATTTGATCGAAGCATCATAATGGATTTGCTGGGAAATATGGGCTTCAATAGCGCCGAGGCAAAGAGATTGCAGGTGATGTGAGCGACTTACTACAACGGGCTACCGCCATAGTATGTGCGGAGCTATTTGTGTTGGATACATTCCGTACATCTAAAGCTGGGATAAGGATAAACAAGGGCGGCTATCCGAAACTTTGGAAACACACCGAGCTTTAAATTAGTTTTGCACAACACAGTCGCGACGACTGTTTATTGTAGCCGGTGGGCGTTTGTGGTTTAGGCCTTAGCTTTTGGATATGATTTTGAGAATACAAATGCATTCAAAACCCCTCCTGTCAAAATTCCGGCGAATAATCCACCTATGTTTGCCAACATGTCCATCAGGTTATAACCACGCCAGGAAATGACGTAATGAAGGGCTTCCATTAAAATGGCGAACAGCAATAAGCCGAAAACACCCAATAGAAAGGGTAAAATGTTGGTATCTGTATTTCCGGCAGACATGGTATATACCAAGCCTAACACCCAAAACAATATAACATGCAGAATGTAATCCATTCTCACACCTGCAGGTTCAGCTGTAAGGATTGGTTTTGTATCAATTGGACCTAAACTCGTAGGTATTAGAGCTGCAGTAATACACAGAATCAGCATTACTATGAATGCTAAGCCCATTTTATTTGCTTCTTGCACGTTTGATTAGAATATTCACCATTGCTTTGTAAAAATAACGGATATCTGTTCGTATTGGGGCTTTTGCGTAAGCATCAAGATAATCGTTCTCTGATTTATAGAATTCTTGCACTGTTTCAGGTAAATCGGCATAAAAAGGAGGTACCAGCCCGGGTTTGTAGCGTGTTCTTTTCTCTTGTAAATACTTTGGATAGGTCTCAAATTTGTGACGAGATAGTGGTCTGATACCAACTAATTTTACGTCACCTTTAAAGAAATTATAAAACATGGGTAATTCATCAATCCAAAATTCTCGTATAAAATGGCCCCATTTAGTTACCCGGAAATCACGATCAACTTTATCGCCGTTACTTGTACCATATCTTTCAAACATATATTGTTGTAAGTATTCTGCGTACGGATGCATTGACCGAAATT
>SKIC01000320.1 GCA_007116685.1 Balneolales bacterium | reverse complement strand
CTCAATGATTATCACTATCTTCGATATCATTAAAATTTAGATATGCTAAAACCTAAGAAAAGCCTCGGGCAGAATTTTCTGCGAGACAAAAATATCATACTGAAGATTGTTTCTTCCTTACAATCTCCTGCTGATTCGAAAGTATTTGAAATTGGTCCGGGTGACGGTGCTCTGACTGCTCATTTATTAGATAAATATCCTGCTTTACAAGTTATTGAAATAGATTCCAGAGCCGTAGAACTTTTACAAGAGAAATTCCCCAAACTGTCGGTAATTCAGCAGGATATTCGAAAAACTGATTGGCATGATTTAATTCTTGCTAATGAAAAAGCAGCAGTAATTGGGAATTTGCCATATTACATCACTAGCCAAATTTTGTTTTCAGTATTAGATAATGGACACTTATTCTCAGAGGCCGTTTTCATGATGCAAAAAGAAGTTGCAGAAAGAGTGGTAGCCAAGCACGGAAATAAAACCTACGGTATTCTGAGTGTACAATCACAAATTTTAAGCGAGTGTGAAATTCTTTTTAACGTTTCACCAAATGTTTTTGAGCCAAAACCCAAGGTAGATAGCGCAGTAGTGAGATTTGTTCCGAAAGAATTGGAAAAGGACTTTAAAGTGGATGTGTTTAAAACCATAGTTAGAACAGCTTTTAATCAAAGACGCAAAAAGCTAAGCAACGCACTTAAGGGGCTGAGTGGTATGGAAAATATGCCAGAAGATTTCGCCAATAAAAGAGCGGAAGCTTTGCGCCCTGAAGATTACGTTTTACTTACGAAATGGTATCAAAATGAATGTTTACATACTTAAAAGTTATCCATAGCGTATTCACAATACAGAGTTAAATTCGTACTTTATCTAATTATTAAACACTTGATTAAAATCTTTCAACATATCTGAATATGAACGTAATCATCAGTAGAACAGACGATGCTTTTCAAATGAAAGCATTAAACGGAGCCGGTAAAGAAGTTGTAATGGATGCTTCTGAACAGGCCGGAGGACAGGGAAGTGGCGTTAGCCCTATGGAGATGGTTTTAATGGCTATTGGTGGATGCAGTAGTATTGATATTATCGACATTCTGAAAAAGCAAAAAGTTAGAGTAGCTGATTTACGAGTAAGCGTGAAAGGAGATAGATCAGAAACAGTGCCTAAAGTTTTCAAAAAGGTAGAAGTGTCTTTTGAAATTGATGGTGATGTGCCTCCAAGTAAAGCGCTAAGGGCTGCGGATTTATCTATGGAAAAGTATTGTTCCGTATCTCAGATGATTTCTAAAACTGCCGATATTTCATACAAAGTTTTAGTAAATGGAGAAGAAATCTCCTGATTACATTTTAACACAAAAGTTTGATGAATTTTATTCTTGGCCTGTTTCGTCCACTAATCGGTATCAATTACAGGCATCCCTATACAGTTTTAATTAGTGGAATTTTACTTGCTATAGTAAGTGCTTTTTACGCTATTAAACTTGATATAGACACTGATTTAGCTAGTTTACTCCCTCCTGATAACAAATACGTTATCGAAATGGAGCGCCTGCGCCAAACTGTTGGTGGCGAAACAGCTGTTAATTTTGTGATAAGCTCTCCTGATTTTGAAGCCAATAGAGCATTCGCAGAAGCGCTCATTCCCAAAGCGCTGGAATTATTTGATGAAAGAACAAATGCTCCATTTTTTAACCGATTCGAATTTACCAGAGATAATGAAATCCTGAAAGATTATGCTCTCTATCTCGCCACAATTCGAGAATTAGATGAGATTATGGAATATCTCGAAAATCGAATCGAAGATGCTAAACTTGAGGCCAACCCATTTTTTATTGATTTCGATGACTTTGACGATGAAGATGAAGTAGATGACCTGCAACGATTTCAAGATCTCTATGCCGAACTAGTTCCCTCAACATATCCTGTGAATGAGGATAGTACGATTTTAGTTGTGGACTTTTTCCCCACTGGTTCACGCAGTGATACGCGTTTTCTGGAAGATTTATTTGAGGCTTCTGATGCTTTAATCGCCGAATTAAACCCTGCATCTTTTCATCCTGATATGGAAGTCCTGGCCGGCGGGCGTTTGAAAAGACACTTGCAGGAACTTGAGTTTATCATCAATGATGTAGCTAGCTCATTTGCCTCCGGTATAGGGTCTGTGATTCTCCTGGTAGCTTTTTATTTCTTCATTAAGAAATACATCAACTACAGGCGAGGTGCCAGAGAGGATAGAACGTACTCGTTTTGGAGTCATGCTATTCGATTCCCCGTTCCAGTTATAATCATTGGGATTCCCTTATTCATAAGTCTGATTGTAACCTTTGCCATAGCTTATTTTGTAATTGGCAGCCTGAATACGATGACCTCCGTATTGTTCGTAATCTTATTTGGACTTGGAATCGATTATGGACTTCACTTTTATGCCAGGTATCTCGAAAAAAGATCATCCGGCAAGGATATCCTCGAAACACTTTATGAAACCTATGATTCTACCGGGGCAGCCATTATGGCAAGTGCAGTTACTACTTCTGTTGCTCTCTTCATTTTGGTAATCGCTGATTTTCGAGGGTTTTCAGAATTCGGATTTATATCCGGAACTGGAATTTTCCTGGCATTCATGAGTATGCTATTTATTCTGCCGGCACTGCTTGTTATTGGTGAACGTTGGAATTGGATTCTTTTGAACAAAAATTATCGCCCGGTACAGCAAGTTTCCAGAACGTTTCCAGCTTACAAGGCTATAGTTATTATCGGATTGGCAATCGGTGCCTTTGTATTTTTCAACAGAGGTGACATTCGATATAACTACAATTTCTCAGAGTTGGAGCCGGAGTTTACAGAATTTAGCGAATTCCGTGCTTTACAAAGACAAGTTCAGCAAACATCCCGAAGAAACCCGGCTTACATTATTGTTGATTCTGATGAGGAAGTTCTAAAACTTTTGGATGCTGTAAGACAGATGATAGATGAAAATCCTGAAACAACAATACTTGAAGTGGAAGCCCTGCAAGAACGTTTTCCAGTAACTGTTGAGGATGAAATTCAAAAACTCGCACTAATCGCAGAAATCTATCAATTACTACAGGATCCGTTTATAATTGATGAAGAAGATGAGGATTTAGACATCTTGCGGAGAGCATCTAAAGTAACCGAGCCATTGGCCATCGAAGATGTACCAGATTATCTCAAAAATAGATTTCTTACTAGAGATGGTGAAATTGGCCGATTCGTGATGATTTATCCTGCTATTGGCCTAAGTGATGGACTGAATTCAATCGCCTTCAAAAACGAAGCAGGAACCGTAGTTACCGAGGATGGTACCGTATATCATGCAGCAAGCACCTCAATAGTCGCAGCTGAAATGCTGGAATTGATGAGAAAAGAAAGTCCCTACATGGTTGCTGCTACCTTTATTATGATTTTCATTATCGTAAATTTTGCCTTTGGCTCTTTTCGATGGGCCTTGATTGCCATGCTTCCTCTACTTGTTGGTTTGATTTGGACTTTTGCCATTATGATTGTCTTCAATATCACTCTCAACTTCTATAATATGGTAGTTCTACCCGCTATTATTGGTATCGGTAATGATAATGGAGTACACCTGGCCAACAGGTACAGAGAGGAGGGACCAAAAAGTATGTGGAAGGTTTTATCCAGCACAGGGCAGCACATTACTATAGGTTCATTCACAACAATGTTAGGTTTTGCCGGTTTACTACTAACAAGTCATCCCGGTTTGTTTTCTATCGGTTTACTCGCAGTGATTGGTATTGGCATGACCCTTTTCTCAGGGCTTACTTTTTTACCTGCCTTAATCCAATGGTTGGAAAACAAAGGTTGGATTCGCTTTGATACAGAAAAAAAATCTTCCGATATTATATAGATTATTATATATGTTTAATATTTGCCATGAAAAAAACACTTGAAATATCATTTATCGTAATAGTTGGTCTGCTTGTTATGGCCTGCAATTCATCTGAAGCCAATAATTCTACTTCGCACTCCAATGATGTAGAACAATTAGTAGACTGGTTAAGTATGGAAGAAGCTCAGGAAAGAGCTCGTGAAGAAGGAAAATGGGTTTTAATTGATGTTTATACCGAATGGTGCGGATTCTGTCGCAGAATGAACACAGAAACGTATAGAGATGAAAATGTTCTTAAAGCAATAGAAGAAAATTACCTTGCTGTTCGATTGGATGCGGAATCTAAAGACGTGATAACCTTTAATGGGCATCAAATCGAAAAGCGAGATTTGGCTTATGAATTCAGAGTGTCTTCATATCCCACCACTATAATTATTGCACATGATGGTGAACCCTTTGCCGCTCAACCCGGTTTCATGGATGCACCAACATTCACAAACATTTTAAACTTTGTTGCTGATGGCAAATACGAAACCATGAGCTTCGAAGAATACGAAAAAAGTCTCGCTCAGTAATCCATGAATAAGTTCCTTCCGTTTCTTACTGCACTTCTTGCTGTTTTATTCTCTTTTGCAGATTTAAAAGCACAGCCGATATCCAGCGCAACAAGACTTGCACCTGAGATCATGCTATCTGTAGACAGAGTTCCTGCAGGTCAGGAATTTATCGCCGTTGTGCAGATGAATTTACAAGAAGGTTGGCATGTAAACGCGAATGTTCCAACACTGGATTTCTTAATCGGAACAGAACTTACTCTGGAACCACACAATCAGTTTATCATATCTGATATTGTTTATCCACAACCTAAAGCTTATGAATTTGCTTTTGCTGGTGGGGAAGAACTACTGGTGTATGAAGGAGAGTCTCCCATATTTATTGGATTAAGAGCTTCCTCCAATGCAAGTCCCGGAGATTATATAATCAATGGAACACTGAGAGTGCAAGCCTGTGATGACCAAACGTGTTTGGCTCCCACAAATATACCAATTCAAATTCCAATAGAATTAGTGGCAGCAGACGAGAGTTTTAATGCGATTAATGAAGACATTTTTAGTGCTTACGATCCAACTATGTCTTCTGCCGGTGTTGCAGGTTCTCAGAATGAAATTGCCAGTATGTTTGAAACACATGGCGGACTTTGGGCTTTTGTTGCCATTTTCTTTATAGGATTGGCCTTAAATCTGACCCCATGTGTGTATCCAATGCTTTCTGTAACGGTTTCCATTTTTGGCGCACAACAGGATACCAGAACATCAATAGTTTTCACCAAGGCGGTTACCTATGTATTGGGTATTGCCACTATGTATTCCGTTTTAGGCGTTATGGCTGCCCTTAGTGGTGGCTTATTCGGGGCATGGCTACAAAGTCCAATTGTCCTCGCTGTTATTGGGATACTGTTTTTCCTTTTGGCGCTATCCATGTTCGGGCTTTACGAATTACAAATTCCATATTGGCTATCAAGTAAACTAGGAAGCGGGAACTCCTCAGGATTCATAGGCACTTATTTGTCTGGTTTGGTAGTTGGAATTTTTGCAGCACCCTGTATTGGCCCACCAATTATTGCTCTTTTAGCATTTGTTGGAACGCAAGGTGATCCTGTTTTTGGATTTTGGTCATTTTTTATTCTTTCACTTGGATTAGGATTCCCTTATTTAATACTTGGTACGTTTACAGGTTTAATCCAAAAAATGCCTAAATCCGGTATGTGGATGGTCTGGGTAAAGAAGGTATTCGGAGTTATTCTGGTAGGATTGGCGCTGTTTTATGTGGGATTGGCTTTTTATCCAAGTTATGTACTTCATTTATTGATAATAACGCTTTTGATTGGTGGGATTTATCTCGGATTCATTGAAAAAACTGGAAACGATAAAAAGCTGTTTCAAAGAGTGAAATGGGTTACAGGTTCTGTGGCACTTGTAATTGCTTTCCTACTATTCCAAAATCTTCAAAAGCCTGGAATAGAGTGGGAGATGTTCACACAAGAGAAGTATCAGGAAGCATTAGAAAATAATGAACTTATTGTATTAGATTTCTATGCTGACTGGTGTATACCTTGCCTGGAATTAGAAAGAAATACGTTTACTGACCCACGTGTCATTGACGCTACACTTGAAATGACAAGACTTAAAGTGGATCTCACACACTTTGATTCACCTGAATCCGAGGAACTCAGGCAAGAATTCAATATTGCTGGAGTGCCCACTATTGTTTTCTTAAACAGAGATGGGGAAGAGGTTATGGATGCAAGGGTAGTTGGTTTTATGAATGCCGATAGATTCCTTGAGCGAATATCCAAAGTGATTGATAGTTTAGTACTCAATTAAATCATGCTTAAAAAATGGCTTAAAAAAAATGATGTAAGTACATGGCGTACTGCTGTTTCTGCTTTACGCAGAGAGTACACAGGAGAACCCCTGACAGAAGAAAATTCCGGGGATGATCCTATTAAGCTATTTGATAGATGGTTTGATGAAGCTGCTAAAAGTGCAATGTTTGATGCTAACTCATTTGTACTAAGTACGGTAGATTCAGAGCATAAGCCACACAGCAGAATTGTCTTGCTCAAAGGATTTGAAGAAAACGGTTTTGTTTTCTTCACGAATTATGAGAGTGCTAAGTGTCAAGATATTTTTGAAAACCCATTTGTATCAGTGAACTTTAATTGGCCTGAATTATTCAGACAATTACGGATTGAGGGTGTAGCCGAAAAAACTAGCAGTGAAGAATCAGATGCTTATTTTGCTTCCAGGCCACGAAAAAGTAATTTAAGTGCCTTAGCATCAGCTCAAAGTAGCAAAATATCAGGACGAGAAGAGTTAGAGGAGAATTACAACACACTTGATAAACAATGGGCAGGTCAAAAAGAAATCAAAAGACCGGAAAACTGGGGTGGAATACGAATAAAACCCACTAAATTCGAATTTTGGCAAGGTAGAACTGGTAGGCTGCACGATAGAATAGTTTTTGAAAAGCCTAACGAAAATGAAGCTAATTGGGAAAAATACCGCCTGGCTCCATAATATTATGTAAACCAATTCCAGGGACTGGTGTCTGGTAATCTTGCTTCAAAAGTCATTCTAACATTTTTTGTTGGATGATTTATCTCCATTTTAACACATCTCAAAGCTACAGAGCCTTTCTGAGGCGTTCCATACTTGCGATCACCCCAAAGTGGATGCCCAATAGCTGCTAATTGAACCCGAATTTGATGAGGACGCCCGGTGATTAAATTTACATTCACTAAACTAAGGGTATCCAGTGATTTAAGAGTCGTATAACTCAATTTAGCTAATTTCCGCTCAGGACCATCAGTATCGAAAGCAATCGTCTTATTGTTTTTGTGATCTTTGATTAAATAATGTACAACGGAGGGATTATCAAAAGTTTTGCCTTCAACGACTGCTTGATAAAGTTTTGAGACCGTTCTACGTCGAATTTGATCAGACAGACGCGAAGCGCACTTAGAAGTTTTGGCTAGAATCATAACTCCGGATACCGGACGATCTAGTCTATGAACGAGTGCCAGAAAGACATTGCCGGGTTTATCATATTTGTAACGGAGATATTCCTTCAAGACTGTGAGTAAATCCTGAGCACCAGTGTGATCTTCCTGAACAAGAAGTCCGGCAGGTTTGTCGACAACCAGCAGATGATTGTCTTCATAGAGTACGGGGATGTTATGGAATACATCAATCATGAATCAGTAACAGTAGGACTAATAGATATTTTGCTCGAAAGTAAATAATGCGTTACAGAGTACCAAATTGTATAATTAGTGTATTAAATTATCGCATAATTAATATTATGTAAACTAATATTCTGTATCGTCATCCTACCTAACCTTCTCATATAAAAAAAGCCGGGTAAAAAACTACCCGGCTTTAGAACTATTATTCTATAAGATGATGTCAGCATCTTATAGTGCTGCTTTGATTGCCTCAAAGTCAGGTAATTTGCTGGCATCATCATTTACTTCTGCATAAACAATTTCGCCTTCTTTATTTACTACGAAAGCCGACCTTTTGGCTACCCCCTGCATTCCGATGAATTCATCATACAAAGATCCATATGCTTTGGCAGTCTCTTTATTGAAGTCACTTAGTAAAGGGAAGTTCAAATTGTTATTCGCTTTAAACTCTTTCAGTGTGAAAAAGCTATCAACAGATATAGCTACCACATTAGCATTTAGATCTTCGTACTCAGTAAAGTTATCTCTCACAGTACATAATTCAGTAGTACAAACTCCGGTAAAGGCCAATGGGAAAAACAAAATGACTGCTGATTTATCTGAGATTAAACTCTCTAGACTAACATCGTTACCATCTGAGTTCTTTAATGTGAAATTTGGAGCTTTATCTCCTTTTTGAATTGCCATAAATTATTTTGATTAGTAGTGAAAGTTAAACACACCTATGTAAATAAGTAATCAGACTGATTTCGTTCGCTTACAAGTCTTCGTTTTGACTTAACTGGTAATCGTAATCCTGTATCAAGTATAAATCCTGAAATGGTTTAACAAACAAACCTATAGCCAATACAAATAGCATGTTTTGAATCCAGGGTACTTCATTCTGGATTGCCACGGGTAGCCATTGTAAAATAAAAGCTAACAAAACTACGATAGTCGATAGCAATACCAGCCCAAAATCAGAATTACGCATGGTTTTTAAACTGTAGACAAGAATTGCTATAAAAATTGCACCGCCAAAATAGATATCTAACACCAATTCTTTTAAGAATACCGTATCTATGGCTAAAACATAGAATGGAATTAACAATAAGGGCGCTAATCCAAATGAGAATGGAAATCTTGCGAAATGAGGTTTTGAATTTCTGATGATAAAGGCCATAGCAGTTAAGGAAAATGCAGCAATGGCTACCCTCGTCCATTCCAATATCAAGAAGATATTAACATCAGTAGATTGAATGGGAATCAAGTCGATAAGGAAATATGCAAATACAAATAGAAAAGTAATTGAAGCAAACAGCTGGAAGTATATTTTTGACTCCAAATAGTAATTTAAAAACTTCCAAAAAGCCCAACCTGACACAAATACCAATACACCCTGAATGAATTCATTCATAGTTTAGCGATTGGCTTTTTGATCTTGTAATGTGAGCACTCGTTCGGCTACGCTTTTCAATTGACCTCTTTCAAAAGTTACCATCTCCTGCATAAGACGAAAAAGAGTCTTTTCCGGTCCACGGGTTGCAACAGGATATTCCCAAACAGCTGAAGGTATGTTACTCAACATCGTAACAAATGATACCCGGTGTTTTATGGTCTTATTAATCAGGTATTCTACACCTTGTTCTTCGTATTCTTTTGCGTCAATTGAATTCTTGAAATCGTAATCGACTTCTACGTTCGACTTTCTTCTATCAGATACTTTTTCTACTAATGGTCGGTAATAAGTTGACTGTGCATGCTTAATCAAAGCAAGCATCTCAAGAATGGAAGGTTGTCCGGGGGGCTTTTCAAAAACAGGAACTTCACTAATCACATATTTCAACGCTTCCAGTTCGTCCTGTAGATAATGTATGTCTTGTATTAAATCATCGATCGTCTTACGATTAACTTCCATTACTCAAATTTTATTTATGCAAAGATGGTTCTTTACCCTGTGCTTTTTGTTCCTCAAGCATTTCTACGAGTGATAAACTGGTTTCCCAACGCTTATCTCTGTTACGTACAGAATGGATGTTGTTATCTTCAGGAAAGTTCCAGAATTGACCATATTGTCTGTTTTTGTATTCTCTCAGGAAATCAAGCCTTTCCTTAAGCTCTTCTTTAGGCATCAACAATTTTGACTTATCATAGATGGCGTCTTCTCTCGATTCAAAAGTAATGTCGTAATCTTTACTCATTACGATGGCCTCTTCAGGACAAACTTCTTCACACAAACCGCAGTAAATACAGCGAAGCATGTTGATTTCAAAGAAAGATGGATATCTCTCTTTGTCGTCATTTTCTTTTTCCATTGCCTGCATACTGATGGCTAACGGAGGGCAAGCTCTTGCACATAAACCACAAGCAACACATCTCTCCTGTCCATTGTCTTCTACAAGCACAGGTCTTCCACGGAAAATTGCAGGTGGATCCCAACGTTCTTCAGGGTACTGCATGGTCACTTTGGGTTTGAACATTTGTTTGAAAGTGTACCACATGCCCTTAAAGATTTCAGGGAGAAATATTTTCTCCATAAAACCAAGCTTGCGCTCGTTGGAAACGTTTTTATTTAATGAATTTACAACCGGTTGTTCAAGATTTTGAGACATACCTCTAACAAAAATTTAGCTGTTTGGGAAGATTTAACTTAAGTATCGTAAAATAACCTTAAAACATCATTCATTCAAAGATATTATAAGCTTAGATTGAATTAATGTTTCTCCTTAAAAATCATAGTAATGGGTACACCTTTGAACCCAAATGTGTCACGTAACTTGTTCTCTATAAACCGCCTGTAATTAGCAGGAAGTTCCTTTGGAGAGTTCATAAAAAACATAAATACAGGTGGTTTTTGTTTTACCTGAGTGACATAATTGATTTTCAACTGCTTGCCCCTTGCAATAGGAAGCGGATTTTGGCGTGTAATATTTTGAAGAAAGTCATTTAACTGACTCGTTGATATCTTTTTCGACCGCTCTTCCAGTACCTCTTCAACCAAATCCATTAATTTTAGAATACGTTGCTTTGTTACAGCAGAGATTGTGATCACAGGAACATATTTCAAATTACTCAGCCTGTCCTGTATTTTCTCAGTAAACTCTTTAAAGGTATTGGTCTCTTTCTCTACCAAATCCCATTTATTTATGGCAATTATTATTCCCTTATTGAACCTTTCTGCCTCCATCAAAACTCGGATATCCTGAGCTTCCAGACCTTTGGTGGCATCCAATAAAAGAATCGCAATATCACATTCTCTAATGCTTCTTTCTGTACGAATAGTACTGTAGAACTCAATATTCTCCTTCACCTTAGCTCTTTTACGAAGTCCGGCGGTATCTACCAGAACGTATTCTTTATCTCTATAGGTAAACAAACTGTTGATTGAGTCGCGCGTTGTGCCGGCTACATCTGTTACAATGGAGCGCTGATCATTTAAAAGTGAGTTTACTAAACTGCTTTTACCAACATTTGGGCGACCAATAATTGCCAGTTTAGGAATATTGTCATCTTCTTTTTCTTCAATATTTTCCGGCAATAGTTCTACTACCTTATCGAGTAAATCACCTGTTCCGGTTCCATTTAACGAAGAGATTCCAAATACATCATCAAAACCAAGACTGTAGAATTCGGAAGTAGCCCACATTAGTTCTTCATTGTCTGCTTTATTAGCTACAACAACAACTGGTTTCTCATGTTTTCTGAGCACTTCAGCTACAATTCTGTCAAGATCTGTCATACCATGTTTTACATCAGCAATTTGGAGAATTACATCTGCTTCACGTATAGCAAGCTCAACTTGTTCTTTGATACCTTCGAGGATTACATTTCCCGTATCTGGTAAATATCCACCCGTGTCTATTACCGTAATCTCTTTACCATTCCATACTAACTCTCCGTAATGGCGATCCCGGGTTACTCCTGATTCATCATGGACTATGGCTTTTCTCATACCAATGAGTCGGTTAAAGAGTGTTGATTTGCCGACATTAGGGCGGCCTACTATTGCTACTGTTGCTGACATGATGCTTTCGGAATGTTTTCGTATACTTTGACTTAAAGAAGATGTAAATTTACGGAAATCACCACCCAAATCTGAGAGCTATGTTACGCTGGATGTATGAAACATTCGGACTTGTCGGTTCGGTACTTATCTATCTGATATTATTTATTATATTTATCTTCTGGATAGCAGGCTTGGCTGGTATTAACCACTCTCGTGAAGATGAGGAAAGTAAAAACTGGCGCCTGATTGTCAGCGTCTTCATCCCTCCTTACCCAATTATCTGGCTAATTTTTGATATTATACGTCAGCATCGGATTCTAAAAGGAAAATAAATACCTAACTTTTTTCTCCTTATTCCGAATACTTTGCCTGTACAAATCTTTTATTATGAGTTTAGATAACGAAACAAGACAGGCTTACGATACCAAATCTTTCTACAAAGAATACACCGATGGTATGACTGCGGATGTGATTGGCCGTGGTTTTCATGAAGATTCTACCCGGCTTAAATCGCTTTACAAAGAAGCTATTCAATCAGAATCTAAAGACGAATCTTCCGAACCAGTTCCAGTACATGAGCGCTTTCTGAGATTGATGGGAGCTCTCGGAAAAAGGCTCTCTCCTGTTCGTAGATTGGTTTTTGGAGTCTCTTTTGTACTATTCTTTTTCTATTTACTGTTTGGTGGTCCAGTTCAAAACTTAGCTATGTCAGTTAGCTTTTTTGCTATGATTATGTTAATCATGTTAGAGCTACTTGAAAAACTTGATGTCCGTCGTGAAATTGACTTAGCCAGAGATATTCAACTAAGCCTGTTACCGGACTCAAAAATAAGAATGAACGGAATCGACTACGTTTCTTTTGCGAATACTGCTCAAGAAGTCGGGGGTGATTATCTAGATATCATTCCAACAAAAAACGGTACCTATGTAATTATAGCAGATGTTTCCGGTAAAGGCCTTTCTGCTGCTCTCTACATGGTTAGAATGCAGTCTATGGTTCATTTATTGATTTCTGAGGGGGAAATTAGCCCAAAGGAGTTATTGGTTCGCCTGAATCAGAATATCAAATCGAGTAAAAGAGATAAAACTTTCATTACTGCCTGTGCTGCGTATTTCCCGAACGATAAAGAAGAAGTCACTTTAGTTAGAGCCGGTCATAATGCTCCTTTTTTATTTCAGGAAGCCAAAGGTAGTGTTACTGAATTACGATCAACAGGATTTGCTCTCGGTATGACTCGAAATTCTACGCTTGAAAAGCAATTAAAGGAAATCACACTACCATTTTTGAAGAGCGATACACTCCTATTCTATACAGATGGCCTTAGTGAAGCCAGAAATTCTAAAAATGAGGAATATGGTGAGAATAGATTGCGTTCACTGTTTGAGCTTTATGCATCAATGCCAGCTCCTTCTCTTATGATTAAGATTCAGTCTTCTTTGGAGAGTTTTATAGAAAATGAACGGCTAAAAGATGATATCACCTTTACAGCCGTTCAACGAATTGGATAATTCTTACTTGTAATTAGTTTACAAGAGATTGAGCTTCTTCGGCAACTCGTTCTGCAGTCAGGCCAAACTCTTTATAGATAGTTTGATATGGTGCAGATGCTCCAAAATGATTTATCCCGATAACTTTGCCTGAGTCTCCGGTCCACTCTGTCCAACCAAATGGAGAAGCCGCTTCAATAGCAACTCTGGCTTTCACTTCTTTAGGTAAAACCATATCACGGTACACCTCAGGTTGCTCTCTGAATATCTCCCAGCATGGCATACTCACAACTCTGGCATCAATATTTTGAGATTTTAATAGTTTTTGTGCTTCTACTGCTATTTCAACCTCTGAGCCTGAAGCCAACAAAATTACATCAGGAGTAGCTTTCTCAGAATCAAAGAGTATATAGGCTCCTTTTTCTACCAAGTTAGCAGAGTTATTCTTATCCCGATTATAGATGGGTAAATTCTGACGGGTAAGCGCCAAGCTTGAAGGTCTTCCTTTTTGCTGCAAAGCTATTTTCCAGCAAACGGCGGTTTCATTGGCATCTGTAGGCCGTAGCATTAAATGATTAGGTAGCGCTCTGAGAGAAGCTAATTGCTCAATCGGCTGATGCGTTGGTCCATCTTCCCCAAGGCCGATACTGTCATGTGTGAACACAAAAACAGTAGGGATATTTGATAATGCAGCAAGGCGAATGGCCGGTCTGCAGTAATCAGAAAATATCAGAAAAGTACCGCCATAAGGAATTGCGCCTTTGTGCAAACGAATACCATTCATGATGCTACCCATGGCATGTTCACGAATTCCGTAATGAACATATTTCCCAGCAAAGTTTTCAGCTGAGAATGAATCCTGACCGGTTTGCGTGTTATTACTTGGGGATAAATCAGCAGAGCCCCCTATTAAGTTCGGTATTGCAGCAGATAATGCTTTTAAAACATCCCCTGAAGCTTTTCTAGTGGCAACTCCTTTTTCTGAAGGCTCGAATACTGGTAATACTTGTTCCCAATTCAAATCTAAATCAGCAAACCAGCTATCAAAAGATTCAGCATCGGAAGGATGTGCAGCTTTGTACTGATCAAATTTAGCGGTCCATTCTTTTTCAGCATCGGCACCTTTGGTAATTTCATTTCTGAAATGATTTAATGCTTCTTCAGGGATAAAAAATGGCTCCTTTGCATCCCAACCATAATTTTTCTTGGTAAGGGCAATTTCATCTTCACCAAGTGGTGATCCATGTGATGATGCAGAACCTTCTTTATTAGGGCTTCCGTATCCGATTTTTGTGCGACAAGAAATAAGAGATGGTTTATCAGTAACTTTTTGAGCTTCTTCGATAGCTTTTCT
>SKIC01000012.1 GCA_007116685.1 Balneolales bacterium | reverse complement strand
TATTCCATTCAAGGTTCTGATATTACCCATATCCTGAAACTTCATTCTATCCCTGTTGGCAGTAATCTTGAATTGATTAATCAGGTTTTGATTTTGAGTTTCCTGATGTATGGAATACGTACTCACTCTAAACGAACCCTCAAACTGAGAGAATACATCTGAAACTGAGAAAAAACACAAAATTAAACCCAGAGAGAAAAGCTTCTTACACATAAAATTCTTTTAGTACACTAACTTCCAATTGTCTTCAAATACATCATCTTTTGAAATATTCGACTTGCCTGATAAATATTCAGTGATGATGTCACGAACAGAACGATCGATGATCTGTATTATTTCAGCATCTTTTAGCATGCTGAAACCACCACCGCCCTCAGCTCTGTAAGAGTTTATGGCTATGGTAAATTCATCATCATCTTTAATATCGTTGCCCTGATACTGCAACATCGTAATTCTTGAACCGGGTTCCCTGCGTAAATCGATTTCGTAGCTTATACCAGAAATCATATCATAATTAAAGCCGGGAACTGAAGGGTCTGTTCGAGGACTAGTTCCGGCTGTTGTTGTTTGCCAGTATCTGGATGTATGCTCTAAATACTTTCTCAATATTTCGCCAGTAATTCTCATTTTATACAAAGCATTTTCGTAAGGATATAACTGCGCCAAATCACCTATTGAAATAGAACCCGGACCCAAGGTTAAATTTGTGGTAAAAGCAGCTGCAGCCGAAAGTTGCGCACCAGTTTTCTCTGTCTGAACAGCATTAATCAGAGAAACTGCGGCACTTGGTCTTTGCCTTGCATAAGATGTCTCCCAGCTATCATTTGTGCTTACTACTTCTGTATTCACAAAAGCACGCACTCTTTCATGGTCTTCGCTAACCAGTTCTACTATAGCAGGATCTTCACTAGCATCTGCTACAGAAATATTTCGGGTGATTTCCGGACTTACTCGAAAACTGCCATTTCCTCTTCTTTCAACAGATAAGGTAATCAAGCCCACGTGAGAAGCCCAGCGCCCGGCTTCAACAACAGCTACATTTTGATTCGTGACAGGGCTTTGGTACACCGTGCTAAATACACGATGCCGGTGACCTAGAACCATAGCATGAATTCCCGGTACTTCGTCTAAAATGGCTTTACCAAAGTTTTCCAAGCCTAATTCATCAGCATTGAATGAATTGCGTCCTTCAAAAGCACTGTGTGCCAAAACTACAACAACATCTGCACCTGCTTCATACATTTCCGGAACAAATCTCTTCGCAGCTTCAACGCCATCACCAAAATCAAGGATTCCTTCTACACGAGGCCTGTCCCAAATTGCAGAACCTGGAGTGGTTAATCCTAAAATCCCGACGGTTATACCATCAAATTCTCTTAACACATAAGGAGTATAGTGCGGATTTTTTGTTCCATGATCATAAATATTTGCCCCAATAATGGGTGTTTCAGTCATTGAAATTTGATTGTTTAAATACTCAAGCCCAAAATTAAACTCATGATTACCCAGTACCACAGCATCATACTTCATGTGATCAACCGCTCTTAGAAATCCATAATGCATTCCGGTTGTATCAATTCTGGCAGGATATTCTGCAAAGGGATTTCCTTGAAGCCAATCCCCCGCATCTATCAATATATTATTCGGATATCGTTCTCTGAGGCTAGTGATAATAGTAGAAGCTTTGCTTAATGCGTACCTCTCGTTTGGTTTATCCTGATAATAATCCCATGCCAAAATATGGCCATGCACATCTGTTGTCGATAATATTGCAATTCTGACTGGAGCTTGAGTTTCAATCTCTAAGTCTGAAGTAGATTGACAGGAAAAGATAAATACCGCAATTACACTGAATATTGCGATTCGCAAGTTAATGAGCATTAGTTTACTGAATGTGATTGATGTTAATAGCTTCTAAATTGATTCTTGTAGTTCCGATTTTACAAAAACTTCTTTCTGAAAATGAGGAATAAAATTAAGAATTTTGAATGATTTTTATTTCGTTTTTATTTCGTTTTGCATAGAATTTACAAACCATTAAAAGTCCAATATTATGTATCTCAATAAACTCAGTCGCTGGAAAAAAATCTTGATTTATATTTTTATTGGACTAGTCATTATCTCATACATAGGACACAGAGTAGGAGTTTAGTTTACCGATTTTAACAGCCTTTGGTTCGTAAATACTCTATTCTGCATTTTTTGTTCCTTTAAACTGCTACCTAAACGTAACTGAACCTCATGAAACCAATTATTTTACTCGTTGCGGCAATATTCATTTTCCCATTCAACACACTTGCTGAAGATGAAAGAGTTAGCCAAAGAGTACAAGCCTGGCTCGTAACAAATGCAACGGAAGTTAGAATGCCCGCTTTCAATGAAACACCATCTGTTCGGGGTGATGTTTTTCAATCTACCGATTTATTACGCTTTCAATTCGCTGATTACAATAATTGGTGGCCGCATGATGGTACACAAACAAGCTGGGCTCAGTCATCAAATATTAGATGGCAAGAACAACAGGTTTCAAGTAATTCTATATCACTCTCACCTCAGAGTGCTAATCAAAAAAATATTGCCTGGGCCGGCACCTATTTAAGAATTAATCGATTTCAGGAAGTCGTTTTTCATGTGTACAGTCATCACCCTTTCCAAATTTATGTTAATGGTGAAGCCAAAGGAGTGAAAAGCTCTACTCAATCTTCAGATGAAGAAGCCGGACGCCATGCAGAAAGATTGACGCTGGAGGCAGGAGTTTATTTTCTGTCGGTGAAATCGCTCTATAAGCCGGATTTAGATGCAGATTGGACTTTACAAGGAATTGTAGAATACTCTAGTAGTAGTTTAAGGGATGAAGCCTCTTTGTCTAACTCCCCCACTCGTTTTGTGAGCATTGATGATTTGTCAAATCAACCTACCGTCAGATCAGTAGCAGTATCTGAAGATGGCGAACTCGTTGCAGTTTCTATTGCTCAGCAGCATCCTCCATCAGGCAGAACAGAACAATGGACAGAAATCAGAAATGCATCTAATGGCTCTTTATTTCGTGAGTTCCGTGGAGATTCGCATCCCGGCGCTATCCAATGGTCACCTACCGGTAAGAAATTCGCCTACACAGAAACCGCCTCAGGTCGTACCACATTGCGAATTTCTGATTTATCTAATGGAACTCAAAAAACATTGCTAGACAGAGTACAACATTTTGGCTCATTCCAGTGGGCTCCCGATGGAAGTTTTATCGTTTATACCATATCAGAAAGACCAGAAGCCAATAATGACGGAGTTTCATTACTACGAGAATTACCAGACCGCAGACCATGGCAAAGTACACGAAGTTTTCTTTATAGAGTTGATACTGATAGTGGCGTGCGCCAAAGGTTAACTGCCGGAGTACACACCACATCATTGCAGAGCATTCACCCTGATGGAAATCGCATCCTTTTCAGCAGATCTTTTAACGATTACACTCAGAGACCCTATTCTGTTTCAGAATTCAGCATTTTAGACCTTAGCACATTAGAAGTTGACTCCCTATTTACCCGCCCATTTGTTGGAAGCGGCCAGTTTTCACCAGATGGTTCTTACATTTTGTTTACCGGTGGTCCTTCAGCTTTTGGAGACGTTGGAATTAACGTTCCTGATGAAATGGTAGCCAACGATTACGATACGCAGGCATTTTTGTATCCTTTATCTGACGGTGACGTTCGTTCTATTACTAGAAATTTCGATCCATCTATTGGAAGCATAACTTGGGATAATCGAGGAAATATACTGCTAACCGCTACAGAAAAAGCATATCAAACTCTGTACGCATATGACGTACGCAGAGACCAGTTCACTAAAATCGACACGGATATTGAAGTTATTTCAGGATTATCCGTAGCTAAAAATGCACGAGTAGCTGCTTTTCACGGTACCGGCCTCAACCAAATTTCAAGTGCATCAGCTATCTCGCTTCGTCGAAACCGAATCACGCCACTTACAACTCCGGGGGCGCAGCAATTTCAGCATGTTAGTTTTGGTGATCACAAAAAATGGACTTTTACCAACGAATCCGGTGTCGAAATTGACGGTCATGTATACTATCCGGTAGATT
>SKIC01000177.1 GCA_007116685.1 Balneolales bacterium | reverse complement strand
TCAGCCCGTCTTCAAACATAGCCTTTCCTATTCCTTCTAAGCCAACTAAAAAGTTGGTGAGCATGCATTTGATTCTGATGTCAAAAATTCAAAAAAATTCACATTTATCATTGCGTTGGCTGGCAATGCTACTTATATTCTAATATCTATATTAGATATATAAATATAGGAATACTGCCAGTACTCTGGCCTAATGCTGAATCATAGACATCAACACTATGCATTTTATCTCTCTCGGTTTTCAATATGTAATTACTGCGCTTATCATTTTAAGCAAGGAGGCAAAAGGTACAGCCATTCCTGCTTCTGAATTGGCACGTCCTTTAAATAGTCCTAGTTCTTATCTCTCTCAAAGACTTGCCAAATTGATTCCTTTAGGTATTCTTGGCTCAAAACGCGGCCTCAACGGCGGTGTGTTTTTAGCGAAAGAACCTGATGAAATTTCCCTTTACAGTATCATCGTAGCAATTGAAGGTGATGATTTTTTCACTAACTGCTTTTTAGGATACAAAGATTGCGGTTCTATCGAGGCCTGCCCTTTTCACGACGAATGGTCTGAGCGTCGTGATTCTATTCGCGATTGGCTTATCAACACAACTCTGGCCGATGTAAAAATAGAAGCATCTGAGGACTGGATGCGCGACCGTTTAACATTCGATCCTAAATCCTGAGCAATCATTTGGCAGAAGTTCTCACTCATACTAAAGTTGCCTGCGATCATTGTGGAGATCCTTGTTTATCGGATGCCATTCAAGAAGCAGATAAAAACTTTTGTTGCCATGGCTGTCAGACGGTGTATCACCTTTTGTCTGATAGTGGCTTAGAGAACTATTACAAGATTGAGGAGAAAACGCCGGGAATCTCCATGAAGCGCAGCATTTCAAAAAAGCGCTACGAGCATCTCGACGACGAATCCGTTCTCTATCGTATTCTGGATTTCTACGATGGCAAAACGGCAAAAATCACTTTCAAAACTCCTCAAATTCATTGCAGTTCATGCGTTTACTTGCTTGAGAACATTCATAAAATAGAACCAGCTGTAATCCGTTCAGAAGTGTTTTTCGGGAAGCAAGAAGTCGCCATCACTTATGATCCCAATAAAATAAAACTCAGCGAACTGGCTGCCTTATTGGGCAAAATTGGCTATGACCCGGATTTATCTTTAGGAAAACTGGACAAAGAAGAAAAAGATCACTCGGATCGTCCACTCTTCATAAAAATTGGTATTGCCGGATTTGCCTTCGGTAATATCATGCTTTTCAGTTTACCCGAGTACCTTGCCGGTCCCGGTGGTGTTGATGCGCAGTTTATCCATTTGTTTGGGATGTTGAATATCGCTCTTGCACTACCGGTATTTTTGTATTCTGCCAGCGATTTTTACAGAACGGCATGGACCGGTATCCGCCAAAAGGTCTGGAATATGGATATCGCCATTTCACTCGGTATTATGGCCATGTTCTTCCGGAGTTTGTACGAAATATTATCCGGTTATGGCGTAGGTTATATGGATTCTTTCGCCATGTTGGTCTTTTTTCTCCTGGTTGGGCGCTTATTTCAGAATAAAACCTACGAGCGCCTATCCTTTGACCGCGATTACAAGTCCTACTTTCCCCTTTCTGTACTCAAATTAGAAGGTGAGCAAGACAAGAGTATTCCTGCAACCAATATTGAAGTTGACGATGTTATCCTGATTAGAAATGGAGAATTGATTCCTGCTGATTCTGTTTTAATGGAATCAGAAGCGCATATTGATTACAGTTTCGTTACCGGGGAATCTGATCCTGTAAAAGCGCAGGAAGGCGGTTTGATTTATGCCGGTGGTCGCCTGTATGGAGCATCAGCACGTTTCCAGGTTAAAAAACCAGTATCCAAAAGCTATCTCACGCGACTCTGGAACAACGAAGCTTTCAGAAAAGACAGTCAGGAATCACTACGGAGTATTTCTCAGAGATTCAGTCGGTACTTTTCGCCGGCTGTAATCAGTATTGCGACCATTGCGGCACTTTACTGGTTGCCCACCAGTCCTTCAAACGCCATTAATGCCTTCAGTGCGGTATTGATTATCGCCTGCCCCTGTGCACTTGCTTTATCTGCACCTTTTACTTTGGGCTGGGCCACCAACATCCTTGGTAAAAATAAGTTTTACATGAAAAACAGCGATATCACCGAGAGAATCGCTGGCATTAACAGCATCGTTTTTGATAAAACAGGTACCCTAACCTGGTCAGAGCGTGCTGATATTAGATTCCGTGGAGATAAGCTCACGGAAAAGGAAATTGAGTTAATTCGCTCAGCAGTTCATAATAGTACACATCCTCTGAGTCGTAAGGTATATAATTACCTGACCCAAGACGAAGAGGCTGTGCATTATGCTGTATCTAATTTTCAGGAAAACCCGGGCAGGGGCGTTGAATGCGATGTTGATGGGCATCGCATTGTTTATGGTTCCGCCGAATGGGTTGGCCTGCAAAAGACAGACCAAAGTGATGACCGGATTTCAGCAAGCCATGTGTATGTTTCAGTGGATGGCGTACCCAAAGGCTATTTTGAAGTCCAATCGGCCTATCGCGAAGGACTGTCTTCTCTTTTTGAAAGCATCAAAGGTAAAATGAACAGTTATCTGCTTTCCGGCGATAACGATAAAGAACAACAACGCTTGTTACCTCTGTTCAACACAGAAGATAACATGCGTTTCCAGCAATCACCTGCTGATAAGTTAAATTTCATAAGTCAGCTTAAGCAAAGAGGTGAAAATGTAATGATGCTTGGTGATGGCTTAAACGATGCCGGTGCATTGAGAAACTCTACTGTAGGAGTTTCTATCTCAGAAGATACCGGAAGTTTTACTCCGGCCAGCGATGTGATTATGGAGGCCTCTACCCTGCCAAAACTGAATACAATTATAGAGTTTTCTAAGAAAAGCATGACTGTTATTAAAATCAGTTTTGCTATTTCAGTGCTCTACAACATTATCGGTTTGGCTTATGCGGTTACGGCTACCCTCTCTCCGCTAATTTGCGCCATTATTATGCCAATCAGTTCTATAACGGTGATACTATTCACCACACTAGGTACAAATATCGCAGCAAAAAGATTGGGGTTGGAAGCATGGAAGTAATGTACTTACTCATAGCAGCGAGTTTGATTTTGGCAACCAGTTTTGTGATTGCATTTATTTGGGCAATCCGCAGTGGGCAGTACGATGACAAGTACACGCCCTCCGTAAGAATATTATTTGATGATAATGAAAATGATTCAAGTGATGATGATCAGAAAAAAGACAACAATAACAAATAAGTAACAAAGGTATGGCAACTGAAACCTTTTACTATGACAATAAGATAGTCCGTAACTTTGGGATAGCAACCGTTATCTGGGGTATCGTGGGGATGTTGGTGGGATTGATTATTGCCCTGAAGTTGGTATTTCCTGACTTTCTGGGTTTTATTCCGGAACTCTCCTATGGGCGCTTGAGACCATTGCATACTAATGCTGTGGTTTTTGCATTCGCAGGAAATGCAATCTTCCTGGGGATATACTACTCACTCCAACGCTTGTGTAAAGCACGTATGTGGAGTGACACCCTAAGTAAACTCAATTTCTGGGGATGGCAAGCCATTATTGTATCCGCAGCAATTACCTTACCACTCGGCTTTACGCAAAGTAAAGAATACGCTGAATTGGAGTGGCCAATAGCCATTGCCATCGCAGTTGTTTGGGTAATTTTCGGTGTAAATATGATGATGACCATCTACAAGCGTCGTGTAAAGCACATGTACGTGGCTATTTGGTTCTACATCGCAACTTTTATTACCGTAGCAGTTCTCCATATTTTTAACAACCTGGTTCTTCCGGTTGATTTCCTGAAGTCCTACTCAGTTTACGCTGGTGTTCAGGATGCTTTGGTACAATGGTGGTATGGTCACAATGCTGTGGCATTCTTCCTTACAACTCCCTTCCTGGGATTCATGTACTACTTTATTCCAAAAGCAGCTAACCGCCCCATTTTCTCTTATAGATTATCTATTGTCCACTTCTGGGCACTGATTTTTATCTATATCTGGGCTGGCCCTCACCACTTATTATATATTGCGCTTCCGGGCTGGGCTCAATCACTGGGTGTTGTCTTTTCAGTGATGTTGATTGCACC